>CAVFEZ010000037.1:0-27731 GCA_963621665.1 Akkermansia muciniphila
GAGCCCTACGTTTTGATAGGGTTATCAACAACGTGCCCCTGTAAGGGGCGCATAATTCATTGTATGAGATTGAACTATGCGCCCCCTACAGGGGCATCGTTTGAGATCAATGCGTAAAGACGTAGGGCTCACGCCCTACGCTATAGTCTGTCGTCCCTACGGGACTCGGTGGTTGCGGTATTTTTACCGGACACCAATTATTGGTCCAGACACCAATAATTGGTTGTTTTCGTCCTCTTGTTATCTTGTTTCTTCTACATTCATTCCGCTGACGGCAACGTGCGGCGTGCATCCGCGTCCGTCGGCATCTTGGTAAGACACGGTGACGGTCTGCTCTTCGCCGGGCATGAGGTGGAAGTAGTTGTCGGAGTAGACGGCGGGGAGTATCTGCTCGCCGTCGTCGCCAAGGAGATTGAGCCGTATCATGAGGGCCGGGGTGAAGGTGGGGTTGCGCAGGGTGACGGTGACGGTATGGCGGTCGCCGTCTGTTCGGGTTTGCTGCGCGGTCTCGAGGGTCACCTTGGGCAGATGCATGAGTTGCTTCCATCCGTCGGTTGAGCGGCTTTCGGTGTAGGTGTTCATGTCGATGGCGCGGTCGTTCTCGATGAGCGTGAGGCGCACGAAGTAGACGTCAAGGCCGGGATCGGCGAGCGTGAAGGGGATGAGGGTGGTGTCGGCCGACAGGTCGACGGTGGTTTCGCGGCTGCTTACCACACGTCCGCTGAGGTCGATGCAGCGGGCATCGACGGTGACACGGCGGTGGGTCTGTGGCAGGATGTTGACTACGGCTACCTCGCGTGTCACGGGATTGTAGAAGGTGTGCAGCGGACGGCAGGCTTCCTTCACGGCGAAGTAGGCGGCGGTAGGCTCGTAGTAGTAGTCGTAG
Organism: Akkermansia muciniphila; assembly: GCA_963621665.1. GTDB lineage: Bacteria > Bacteroidota > Bacteroidia > Bacteroidales > Bacteroidaceae > Prevotella. The sequence continues at coordinate 887 of CAVFEZ010000037.1, forward strand.
GTAGACCACGACATGTTGGGCCAGCAGGGGTGGGTCATCCAGATGAGCAGACCGTGGCGGCGCAGTTGGGTGGCCTCGAACATGGCGCGGTATCCGTCGTAGTTGAGCCACTGGGCGAGGGTGGTAAAGGCCTGTGCGTCTCTCTGCTGGCCGAAGCGGTGCTCGAGAATGTCGATGAACGACCGTCCGGCCTGTGCGCCGCCCATCGTGAAGTCGTGCTGTGCCCAGGCCAGACCGACGGGCCACAGACTGTCGGGCTCGACCATACGGCAGAGGCTTTCGTAGGTGGGGATATTGGGCATGCCCTCCTCAGAGTGTATCTTGGAGGAGACGTGCGTGAAGTAGTAGTCGGTGGGCATGAGTTGGTAGGGGCCGTGGCCGCTGGCGCCGCCGTCGGCCGAACTGGGCATGTAGCCGAGTTGCGGATGGAGCAGGGCGATCTGTTGGCGGAGGGCCTTGTCAAGGCTCTCGGGCGGGAATCCCTCGTTGCGTCCCACGTAGATGGCTACCGAGGGGTGGCGGCGTATGCGGGCGATAAGGTCGGCGGAATTGTCGAGGAACATACGTTCGTCGGCCGGATCCTGTCCGTCCCAGGGGTTGGCCAGCCAGAAGTCTTGCCATACGAGGATGCCGTAGCGGTCGCAGGCATCGTAGAACTCGTCGTCGCCGATCTGTCCCACCCAGTTGCGTATCATGTTGCAGTGCATCTCGCGGTGGTAGCGCACGGCAGCGTCATACTCGCGGGCACGGTAGTTGAGGTTGGCTTCGCTGAATCCCCAGTTGCCGCCCAGGGGCGTGATGCGCCGGCCGTTGACGTAGAAGGTGGCGGTGGTGTCGAGGTCGCAGTAGGCCACCTGCCGTATGCCGGCCTTGTAGCCGATGCTGTCGAGCAGGATGCCGTCGGCGTCGGTCACGGTGTATCCGGCGTCGTAGAGGTAGGGGTCGCCGTAGCCGTTGGGCCACCACAGGCGCATGCGGCGCTGGCGGAGTTGGGTGTACTTCCCGGGCGAGAAGGTCACTTCGCGGCACTCGCCGGCACCGAGCGTCAGCGACTGCTCGTAGGCGATGTGACCGATCCATCCCTTCACGGTGAGGCGGCGGGGCGTGTCGGCGGTATTGGTCAGGGTGACGGCAGGGGTCATCGTGGCGAGCGTGTCGCCGTCGGCGAGCGTGGTGGTGACGAGCGGGTCGGCGAGCGAAGCGCCGCCGTCGAAGGTGAGGCGTACATCGTTCCAGATGCCGGTCTGTCGTCCGGGTGTACTGGTGATCCAGTCCCATCCGACGGAGGCGTGGAAGGTGGGGTTGTCCTGGCCGAGCGCACCGCCGTTGAGGTCGGTGCTGGTCTCGTTTTTCACCTTCACCGCCCCGAAGTGGGCCGGACGTATGACGTGTACCTCGAGCGTGTGGTCACCGGGCGACATGAGCGGGGTGATATCGAAGCGGGCGCGGCGGAAGGCGCCGTCGATCTGTCCCAGGCGTGTGCCGTCAAACCATACCTCGGCCTTCCAGTTGATGCCGTCGAAGTCGAGGTAGGCGTGGCGTCCGGCGGGGAGCGCAGTGCCGCGCACACGGGCTTTGTAGCGGAAGTCGGAGCAGAAGAAACTCTCGGAGATCTGCCGCATGTTGTTGGCGTAGAGATTGTCGGGCACGGCTCCGGCGTTGATGTAGCTCGTCAGTACCGTGCCGGGTACGGTGGCAGCCATCCATTGTGTGTCGCCCTCGCGGCACACCTGCCAGCCGGTGATGGCCGTGCTGTCATTGCGGACGGCGGCGGTGAGTCCTCCGCGGCCCCACACCTGCATCTCGGAGAGCATGAAGAGGCGGCTCTCGTCGGGCGAGTCCATCGTGAGGCGCACATAGCGGGTGCGGCCCTTGCAGGCGATATTGTCGGTGCGGCCCTTGCCGCCGGGCAGGGTGGCGGCATCGGTCCATGTCTTTGCATCGTCGGAGAACTGTATAAGGCCGACGCGGGCCTTGTGTATCCAGTGCAGGGTGACGCGGTCTACATCGCACGCTGTACCCAGATCGACGTATATCCAGGGTTTTTCTGTGTTGCTCTTGGCGGCGGTCTTGCCGCTTTCTGTGCTTGCATTCACGGCAAAGGCGCTTGCGAAATACTCGGAGGGCATCCAGTGCTCGCCGGTGGCGTAGATGCGCCAGTAGGCGCAGCCGGGCATGTCGAACTGCAGACGCACATGGCTGTACTTGCCTTTGTGCGTGAGGGGGATGAGGGTGTCGAGACGGCGCAGGGGCAGGCGTACGGCATCCTCACGCTTGTTGGGGTCTGAACTGACCATCTGCCGGGTGGCCTTTCCGGGCAGGTTCTTGCCCGTGAGCCGTCCGGCCTGCTGCCAGCGGCGGCCGTCGCGCGAGACGAGCACGGTGATGGTGTATCCGGCTGTGGCTTGGGCGGCATGGTAGGCGATCTCGCAGTGCAGGGGCAGGGAGTCGAGGCTGACGGCCATACCGTCCCAGTCGTACTGTATGTAGGTGTTCTCGCCGCGGACGTAGTTGCTGGTATGCTCGTGGCCGTCGATGGTCTTCTCCTTGTCGCGCAGGGAGAGCGGTCCTTCGGGGGTGGTGACGGTGAGGCGTGGCCCTTCGGCGGTGGTGACGATGCCGTCGGTGGCAAGTTGGGCGGTGAGGTTGTAGTCTACCGACGAGGAGGCGTATGCGGCACGGTGGAGGGCCACGTTGCGGTAGGTCTGGTCGCTGACGAGCGCAGGGCCGGTGTAGGCCGACGGTTGACCCGGGTAGCGGCCTATGCCGCGTGTGTAGTGGTCGCCGCCGGTGGCGGAGACCGTGCCGCTGAGGACGGTGGCGGCGGCCAACAGGAGTATTCGGATATGTTTTTTCATGTATGGGTCTTTTTCTTGCATAACGTAGTGCGGGGCGGTATATTGTGTACGGGGTGCTGCAATGGAGTGGGGTGAGGGCGTTGTGGGGTGAGGATACGGACAACGGGCCATGCTCCGGCTTTTTGCCGGCGGCATGGCCCGCTGCAGGTGGTGTCGCGCCGCCGTGGATGTGGCGGTGTGGGTCAGTCGCGGAAAGCGGCTTCTTCGGCCTCGGCGATGATCTCCTCGCGTGTCTTGGCGGCGGCGGAGATGTCGCTCAGGTCGAACTCGTCGTCGGTCTTTTCGGCATTGTTTCCGGTGCCTTCTCCGTTGGACTGACGGTACATGGGCGAGCGTCGCTTGCCTTTGGTCTTTTCCTTGCCCTTTCCCTTGTCGCTGCCGGTGGCGGGTGTATCGCTGCCGGTGGCGGGGTGGCTGATGATGAACGACGTGCTGGCCTCTGCCTCGGGGTCGGGCACGTTCTCTACGGGTTCTTCCTCCATCTTGGTGCGGTCGGTCTTGGCGGCGAACACGGCATCGATGAACTGCGGTTCGCGGCGCAGCCGTGCCAAGGTGAGTTTGGAGGCCATCTGCTGGCTTTCCTTCTTGCTGTATCCGGTGCCGGTGCTGCCTTCGATGCCTTCGATGCGTACGGTGTACTTGAAGACGGGGCTTCCGGTCTTGTCCTTTTCCTGGGAGTCGAGGCGGAAGTCGAGGCGTACACGGTTTTTCTGGCTCCACTCGATGAGCTTGCTCTTGAAGTTGACTTCCTTGTAGGCTACCTTGTCGATATTGATCATCTCCTTGAGTATGCGCTGCTGCATGAAGCGCATGCAGGCATCGTAGCCTTGGTCGAGGTAGATGGCGCCGACGAGGGCTTCGAAGGCGTTGCCGCCCATATAGGAGTTGTGGCTCTGCGAGCGTCCGCTGGAGAGGATGAGCTGGTTGAGGCCCATGTCCTGTGCGAGGCGGTTGAGCGTCTCGCGCTGCACGAGCTTGGAGCGGGTGTTGGTCAGGAAGCCTTCGCGCTTGCCGGGGAAGTGGCGGTAGACGATGTCGCCGGCCGTGGCGTCGAGTATGGCGTCGCCGAGAAACTCGAGTCGCTCGTTGTTGAGCGGACGTCCCTTCTCGTTGCGGCGGTACATGCTCTTGTGCATCAGGGCAAGCTTGTAGAGGCTGATGTCGTGGGGATAGAACCCGATGATGCGGTATAAAGACGAATAAAGCTCCTTGTCCTTGCGGAAAGGGAGCTTTATTCTGTCGATGATGTTATTCAGCATATTTCTTGAATACTACGCAGGCGTTGTGGCCTCCGAAACCGAAGGTGTTGCTCAGCGCGGCGCGTACGGTACGCTTCTGTGCTTTGTTGAACGTGAAGTTGAGGTTGTAGTCGATCTCGGGGTCGAGGTCGTCGTCGGCATGGTTGATGGTCGGCGGTACTATGTCGTTCTTCACGGCCAGCACGGTGGCCATGGCTTCTACTGCTCCGGCGGCGCCGAGCAGGTGTCCGGTCATCGACTTGGTCGAACTGATGTTGAGCTTGTAGGCGGCGTCGCCGAAGAACTCCTTGATGGCCTTCACCTCGGAGAGGTCGCCCACGGGAGTCGACGTGCCGTGTACGTTGATGTAGTCGATGTCTTCGGGCTGGAGTCCGCCGTCGGCCAACGCTTCCTTCATGACGAGCTTGGCGCCCAGTCCTTCGGGATGTGAGGCGGTGATGTGGTGTGCGTCGGCGCTCATGCCGGCACCGCACATCTCGGCGTAGATCTTGGCTCCGCGTGCCTTGGCGTGCTCGAGCTCCTCGAGGATGAGGCATCCGGCACCTTCACCCATGACAAAACCGTCGCGGCTGGCGCTGAAGGGGCGCGATGCGTGCTCGGGGTCGTCGTTGCGTGTGGAGAGGGCGTGCATGGCGTTGAAGCCGCCCACGCCGCAGGCGCAGATGGCAGCCTCGGCACCTCCGCTGACAATGACGTCAGCCTTGCCCAGACGTATGAGATTGAATGCGTCGGCCAGAGCGTTGCTCGACGAGGCGCATGCCGATGTGGTGGCGTAGTTGGGTCCGTGAAACCCGTAGTGTATGGAGATCTGTCCGGCTGCGATGTCGGCGATCATCTTGGGGATGAAGAAGGGGTTGAACTTCGGTCCGTTCTCCGGATGGGTGGCATAGTAGCCTACCTCGTCCTCGAAGGTACGGATACCGCCGATGCCGACACCGAAGACCACACCAACGCGGTTCTTGTCTATTGTCTCCAAGTCCATGGCGCTGTCGCCGACGGCCTGCATGGCTGATACCATGGCCAACTGGGCGTAACGGTCCATCTTGCGCACTTCCTTGCGGTCGATGTAGTCGGTCACGTTGAGGTCCTTGACCTCACAGGCGAATTGCGTCTTGAATTTGGAACAGTCGAAATGGGTGATGGGAGCGGCTCCACTCTTGCCTGCGAGAAGGTTCTCCCAGGTCTCCTCAGCGGTATTGCCCACCGGGGTGACGGCGCCAAGTCCGGTCACAACAACTCTTTTTAATTCCATCTGTAATCGGTTTGTGGTTCGTGTCTATGCGACTTATGGTTCAGGGCTGGACCACGCTTGCCCTTCCGGACAAACTGCCTTGACACACGTTTTCCAGCCGTATCCCGGCGAAAAACAAGAAGAATGCAAAGGGTGTCAAGGTGTTCTCCACATCGGGGAGAACGTGTCAGCAATGAACCATAAGCCGGAAGAAATCTCTCGCTCTGTGGTGGCGAGGGATGGATTTTTATTACTTGTTCTCCTCGATGTATGCGATAGCGTCGCCTACAGTGCCGATCTTCTCAGCCTTGTCGTCGGGGATGGAGATTCCGAACTCTTTCTCGAATTCCATGATCAGCTCTACAGTGTCGAGAGAGTCTGCACCCAGGTCGTTGGTGAAACTTGCTTCGGGCTTTACGTCTGCCTCGTCAACACCGAGTTTGTCTACGATGATAGCTTTTACTTTTGCTTCGATTTCTGACATAATTGTTATTTTTTTAGTTGATAATTTTATTCCATTGTTGGAAAGCGGGTACAAAGGAAATAATTTTTATCCATATTGACAAGTGTTTTAGCGAAAAATGCGCCCATTACTGCACAGTTATACGTTGTTTGTGCAACAATTTGGCCCAAAATGAGTGTTTATACAGAAAATATAGGCTATACGACTTGACTAAATTTAACGCCCGCCGCCGTGGCTAACTGTTTTATTTTGTGTACTTTTGTCATCTGATATGAAGAGATACGCCTTGTCGCTTGATATAAAGAGATGTGCAGTCTTGCTTCTCCTTGTCCTCGCCGCTGCCGTGGTCTCAGCCCAGACCGACGGCAAGGATACCCCGCGTCCCGAAGACCGCGAGCCCGACATGGACACGCCTACCTTCGTGCCGATGGTGAAGGTGGGCAAGGTGCTTTCCGGTGGCGACAGCATACAGTACATGGAACTCAACGACGTGTATGTCTTCCCCCAGCCTGTCTTCAAGACCTCAGCCCAGCGTGTGGCCTACAACCGTCTTGTGGCCAATGTCAAGAAGGTGCTGCCCATCGCCAAGGAGGTCAACGGCATCATCATCGAGACCTACGAGTATCTGCAGACCCTGCCCGACAAGAAGGCGCGCGACGCCCATCTCAAACTTGTGGAGCGCGACATACGCAAGCAGTATACCCCGCGCATGAAGAAGCTCACCTATCAGCAGGGCAAACTCCTCATCAAACTCGTCTACCGCGAGTGCAACTCCACTACCTACCAGCTCATCCAGGCTTTCCTCGGTCCGATACGCGCCGGCTTCTATCAAGCCTTCGCCTCCCTCTTCGGTGCCAGCCTCTCCAAGAAGTACGACCCCGAGGGCGTGGACAAGTACACCGAGCGCATCGTACTTATGGTGGAGGCAGGACAGGTGTGAGCGTGTCCCGAACAGATTCCTTTCCCCTATGGTATGAATTTATTTGCGGTACGGAGTGCCCTTAATGCGGCAAGAAACTGAGGAATTTTGCGTAAAAATGGTGTTTTCTTGCCGACAACGGCAAGAAAACGGCTATCTTTGCAGAAGATAACCGTCTTTATGCCGATAAGATATGGAACTGGTATCAACAAAGATATATGCTGAGGCGCATGGTCTTTCAGAAAGAACTGTGCGAAATTATTGTGTCCAAGGCAAGATTGCTGGTGCGAAGCAGATTGGGAAAAATTGGAGTATTCCGGCCGATGCTCCATTACCGGCAAGGAAGAATGCACGAGTATCTATATCACCTCTCTTGCAAACATTGAGGGAACAAAAGGACTGCAAACTCAAAGGGGGCATTTATCACCGCACACAAATTGACCTTACATACAATTCAAATCATATGGAGGGTAGCAGACTTACAAAGGAACAGACCCGATATATCTTTGAGACGAATACCATCGGTATTTCTGATGATGCAATCAAGGTTGATGATATTATCGAAACGACGAACCATTTCCGCTGCATTGACTTTATCATTGACCATGCGAAAGAACCGCTTACCGAGGCTATGATCAAACGGCTTCATGGTTTGTTGAAATCTGGGACTACCGATGCATCAAAATCTTGGTTCGCCGTAGGTGACTACAAGCGTTTGCCAAATGAAGTTGGTGGTATCGAAACCGTCGAGCCACAATTGGTTGGCAAGGCTATCCGAGAATTGCTTAAAGAATACAAGGGGAAAAAGAATATTGCTTTTGAGGACATTCTTGACTTTCACCAGCGTTTTGAAACGATACACCCTTTTCAGGATGGAAACGGACGTGTGGGGCGACTGCTTATGTTCAAGGAATGTCTAAACCACGGCATTGTACCTTTTATCATCACCGAAGAGCTGAAGATGTTCTATTATCGTGGTTTGCACGAGTGGAAACGTATTCCGGGATACCTTGCCGACACTTGCCTCACTGCGCAAGACCACTACAAGGCTTTGCTGGATTACTTCAAGATAAAGTATTAAATATGCCCTGCGTACCAGTTCATCTTCTACGACGACATTTTGTCACATTATTTAAGTTTCGGATTTATGCGAGGAGCTTTCAGCCCGCCCTCGCATAAATCCGAAAGTTGAGTAAAGATGCTCTGAAAATCCTCCGCCTTCTAATACTTGTCGTTCATTTCCCATATACTACAAGTCGTCAAAGTTGTTGTCATATTCTACCCCTTGATAATCTCTGTGTCTTAACCATTGGAAAAGGGTTTCATCTTTTTCCAATATGCCCAAGTCTTTGAGATTTGCATATAGTGCCTCGGAAAGATTCATAAAATGCGCTTCGCCTGTGTCGCTGCCAACGACGTATTCGTCAAACCAGCAACGAACTATATACAGGTGGTCTTCATTTTTGCGTTCTGACATCACAAAATCATTGGAAACGGTCATGACGTGTTTTTGCTTGTTTTCTTGCGTTTCAAAGAATTCCTTCTCGTTGTCTGAAACGTAATGCCCTTTCATGCGACTGAACAAGTCACTATCTTCAGGCCAAAGTGTGTTGGTTTGTCGTACTTGCATCGTTTCTGAATTTACGGTGAATAAAACCTGGGATAAACTTAACGTCTACGGGCAGTCTAAAGGTATCTTCTTCGTTTCCGCCATAAACTATCAAAGTCGTCGGCTCAAGTCTCTCAATAAGGGTATTTACCGCATAGTCCCATAGGACTTTTGCTCCCTTGCGGTGATTATGCCCTGTTCCGCTAACAGCTATAACGCTATGTTGGGGGAATCCCTCAAAGCAGTAGAAAAATGATTTCACCCCTCCGTAACTTGCTACTGGGATAACGTTTAGTCCCCAACTTTGCCAATATGCGGCAGCGAAACGAGAATGGTAAAGCGCTTGTAAGTTGACTTGTTTCCATCATGAGGAAGCGTAACACCAAACGTGTAACACCTCGCTTAGCGTGTAACACCTTTGGGTGTGACGTGTAACACCATGTGTAACACCTAAACGTCCTGTTCTGTCACTTTCTGTCCCATTCTGTCCACTTTGGAGAATTCCGCCGTGAAGTTAGACATCTGTGCCATACCTCATAATAACCTTTTGTGTAATTGCCAACTCCTTGACAATCAATTGTATAGATACAAAAAGAGGACTTTACGTAATGTAAAATCCTCAATATCCTCTTTTGTTCCTTGTGATTCCGCAGGGATTCGAACCCTGGACCCACAGCTTAGAAGGCTGTTGCTCTAATCCAACTGAGCTACGGAACCATCCGTTTTGGCTGCAAAGGTAATGATTTTCGGCGAGACGGAGAAACTTAGTGGCGATAAAATGATAATTTTCACATCTCCGTCTCGCCGAAGTATTTGCATATGAGGTCAAATGAGAAGTCTTGAATGTTGGAACGGCTGTGCATCCGCAGAGGAATCCGCAGCCGTTGCGGGCTTATGCCTCGCGCTGGCGGGTACCCATGCGTGCTTCGACGACGTTGACGACGTAGTCGCCGAGTTTCTCGCATTCGGCCACGATGTCCATGTACATGGTGCCGATGGTGTAGGAGTACTTGTGGTCGTTGACGTCGTTGATGTTTTGCGAGCGCAGCTGGTTGCGGTAGTTGTTGATCTCGTTCTCGACGTTGAACGAGCGGTTGACGTCGAGGTTGTCCTTGCGTCCGGTGAGCATGACGTTCATCTGGGTGAGCGAGTCGTCGGTGAGTTCGAACATCTGGTGCAGGTGCTCGTACTGCTTCTCGGTGAAGTCTTCCTTGCCGTTCTTCTTGCGCTGGATGGTGCGTGCGAGGTTGTAGCAGGAGTCGCCGATGCTCTCGAGCTCGCTGATCTCGCGGAGCATGGCGCGTATCTTGGCCTTGGTCTCGTCGGAGAGGTGGGCGTCAGACACGTTGTCGAGGTAGTTGGCAATTTCTATCTCCATGTTGTCGGAGATGCTCTCGTACTTCTCGATGCGGGTGAAGAGCTTGGTGAAGGCGGTGTCGTCGGTCGTGCCGAGCAGTTCGCGTACCATGCCGAACATACGCTGTATGCGGTCGGCGAAGGCCTGTATCTCTTTCTGTGCCTCAAGCACGGAGAGTTCGGGGGTCTTCATGATGCCGGCAGAGATGAAGCGCAGGCGGAAGTCTTCCTCCTCCTCTTTCTTGCGCGGGGTGATGATGCGGCAGACGAGTTTCTCAATCTGGGGGATAAACCAGATGAGGAGGGCCGAGTTGCACACGTTGAACGAGGTGTGGAAGGCGGCCAGCACGACGGAGAGTTTGTGGGGGTTGATGCCGCTCTGGTGGGGGTCATAGCCTACGAATGAGCAGACGAGGTCGATGAAGGGATAGAAGAGGGCGAGCACCCAGATGACACCGGCGATATTGAAGACCAGGTGGGAGAAGGCGGCGCGGCGGGCCTGGGTGTTGGCGGCGAGGGCGGCGAGGTTGGCCGTGAGTGTCGTACCGATATTTTCGCCCATGACCAGGGCTATACCCATGTAGATAGGGAGTACGCCGCTGGAGCAGAGTACCATGGTGATGGCCATGAGGGCGGCCGAGGATTGGAGTATGCAGGTGAGGATGGTTCCGATAATGAGGAACGAGAAGATGGTGAGGTAACTGTCTTTGTCGAAAGAGCCGAAGAAGTCGATGACAGCCTGGTTGTGGGAGAGGTCCATCTCCTTGCCGGTCTGCGAGAGCAGGGCGATGGAGAAGAACATGAAGGCTACGCCGAAGAGGAAGTCGCCGATGTACCGGTGCCGCCTCGTGTAGATGAGGAAGATGGCGATGATGAAGGCGGGGAAGACGGCGTCGAGCAGGTTGAACGAGAAGCCGAGCGACATGATCCACGCCGTGAACGTGGTGCCGATATTGGCTCCCATGATCACCGAGATGGCTTGGGCCAGGGTGAGCAGTCCGGCGTTGACGAACGAGACGGTCATCACCGTTGTCGCCGTGGACGACTGTACGGAGGCTGTGACGAACATACCGGTGAGCAGTCCGGTGAAGCGGTTGGTGGTCATAGCACCGAGGATGTGGCGCAACTGCGAGCCTGCCATCTTCTGCAGGGCTTCACTCATGACCTTCATGCCATAGATGAGGAGGGCAAGCGATCCTGCAATCTTAAAAAAAATCCAAATCGACATATATTTCTTTAATTTGTGATGCGGTGTGGATGGTTGCGTGTCGAAAACACAGTAACTTAGCGTCACTTCTTTGTATAACCCTGTAACCGTAACGAGAAATGAAACAAGTAATACAAATACGTTGCAAAAATAATAAAAAAACTTTAAGCGTAGAAATCGGGAGCACGCTTTCTGATATTTTTCGCCTCTCGGGTCTGGAGATGGAGTACGGCCCTGTCAGTGCCAAGGTCAACGGCAAGGTGGAGGGCATGCACTACCGCGTGTACCACAACAAGGATGTGGAGTTTCAGGACATGCGCACCTCGTCGGGTTCGCGGGCCTATACGCGCACGCTTTTCCTTGTGCTCTGCAAGGCCGTACACGACCTATACCCCGACGGTTCGGTGGTGATCGACATCCCTGTCTCGGGCGGCTACTACTGCGACCTGCGCATCGGCCGTGCCGTTACCGCTGACGACTGCGACGCCCTGCGCACAAGGATGGAGGAACTCATCGCCGCCGCCCTGCCCATCACGCGCCACGAGGCACCTACCGAGGAGGTGATACGCCTCTTTGAGCGGCTCGGCACCCACTCCAAGGTGTCGCTCCTGCGCACGGCCGGGCGCATCTATACGACGTACTACGATCTCGGCGGCTATGTCGACTATTTCTACGGCACGCTGCTGACCAACACCTCGCAACTCTACCTCTTCGGTCTCGAGAAGTATTACGACGGTCTGCTCCTGCGCATACCTGCTCCGGCCGACCCGTCGCGCTTGGGCGAACTGACGCGGCAGGACAAGATGTTCGACATCTTCAAGGAGCATCACCGCTGGCAGGAGATACTCGGCATGGGTACGGTGGGTGTGTTCAATACGGCTGTGCAGGCCGGACACGCCAACGATATCATCAACGTGTCGGAGGCGCTGCAGGAGAAGAAGATCTCGCATATTGCCGAACAGATTGCTGCGCGGAAGGGGGTGCGCATGGTGCTCATCGCCGGACCGTCGTCGTCGGGCAAGACCACGACGTGCAAGCGTCTGTCGATACAGTTGCTCACGTGTGGCATACGTCCGGTGCCCGTCTCGCTCGACGACTATTTTGTCGACCGCGAGAAGACACCGCTCGACGACAAGGGCGACTACGACTACGAGAGCATACACGCGCTCAACCTGCCGCTGCTCAACGCCCATCTCTCCGCTCTCTTCCGCGGCGAGGAGGTGGAACTGCCGCGCTACGATTTTCCTACGGGGCGCAGTGTGAGCAGCGGGCGCCGCTTGCGGCTCGGCGAGGGTGAGGTGCTGGTCATCGAGGGCATACATGCGCTCAACCCCGAACTGACGGCGCAGATACCCGAACAACTGAAGTTCCGGGTCTACGCCTCGGCGCTGACCACCATCCTGCTCGACACGCACAACTATATTCCCACGACCGACAACCGCCTCTTGCGCCGCATCATACGCGACTACAAGTACCGCGGCGTGTCGGCCGAGCAGACCATACTGCGGTGGCCGAGCGTGAGGGCGGGTGAGAACAAGTGGATCTTCCCCTATCAGGAGAATGCCGACGTGATGTTCAATTCGGCCATGATCTACGAGCTGTCGGTCATCAAGACGCAGGCCGAACCGCTCCTGGCGTGCGTGCCCGAGTCAAGTCCGGCCTATGCTGAGGCTTACCGTCTGCGCAAGTTCCTGGCCTACTTTGTGGCGCTGCCCTACGACACGCTCCCGCCCACCTCACTGTTGCGCGAGTTTCTTGGGGGAAGTTCGTTCTCCTATTGAGGAAGAGTGTGGGATTTGTTTTGCCCCTGCAAGGGGCGCATAATTCATTGTAAGAGATTGAAATATGCGCCCCCTACAGGGGCAATTGACAACGCAACCATTAAAAACGTAGGGCTCACGCCCTACGCTATAGTCTGTCGTCCCTACGGGACTCGCAGGTCGCGATATTTTTACCGGACACCAATAATTTGCTATTATATAATGTGAACGTGTGTCCCTCTTACCGCATCATCCACAGTCCGTGCACGAGTACCATCGGCACGACGATTTCCTCATGTTCCTTGTTGCGGTAGCAGAGGGTGAGGTAGGCTTGGCCGGTATGGCGTGCGGTGTCGGCCTCGGCGCGCACGAGGTGTACGGAGTCGATGCCGCCATGCTCCTCCTGCTGTTGGGCGAGAAACATGCGGGCGTTGTCGACGAGCTGCTGCCGGTAGGTGCCGGGGATGCTGTCGGGCTGCCAGAAGCCGTCGACCCATGCCTCGCACTTGCCCTCGATGAGGGAGATATAGTAGGTCTTGGCGGCCTGTCCGGCCAGGTCGGCGGGCGTGGGGCCGTCGGTGGAGCAGGCGGCAAGGGCCAGCGGCAGGACAAGGACGATATGGCGTAGAATACGGTTCACGGGCTGAAGGGATATATAATATATATAATAAAGGATGAAGGTGTGTCAAAAAACACTCTCGCTGCGCCCTAAAGGGGACGGGGCGCGTGATTGTATTTTGACACACCTTCTTTGTTTTGTTTTTATTTCTGGCGGATGAACACGTTGATGGGGCATCCGTGCATGGGCCAGTTCTCGCGTATCTTGTTTTCGAGGAAGCGGCGGTAGGGTTCCTTGATGTACTGGGGCAGGTTGGCGTAGAACACGAAGGAGGGTATCTGCGTGTTGGGCAACTGCGAGCAGTACTTGATCTTGATGTACTTGCCCTTGACCGATGGTGGGGGGTAGGCCTCGATGAGGGGCAGCATGGTCTCGTTGAGTTTGGTGGTGCCGACCTTCGACTTGCGGTTGAGGTATACCTCCTTGGCGGTCTCGAGCACGCGGTAGATGCGCTGCTTGGTGATGGCCGAAGAGAAGATGATGGGGAAGTCGACGAAGGGGGCCATGCGCTTGCGGATGGCATTCTCGAAGGTGTCGATGACCTTCTGGCTCTTGTCGGGCACGAGGTCCCACTTGTTGACCACGACGACGAGCGACTTGTTGTTCTTCTGTATGAGCTGGAAGATGTTCATGTCCTGTGCCTCGATGCCGCGTGTGGCGTCGATCATGAGGATGCACACGTCGGAGTTTTCGATGGCGCGTATGGAGCGCATGACGGAGTAGAACTCGAGGTCTTCGGTCACCTTGTTCTTGCGGCGTATGCCGGCGGTGTCGACGAGGTAGAAGTCGAAGCCGAACTTGTCGTACCGGGTGTAGATGCTGTCGCGGGTGGTGCCGGCGATCTCGGTGACGATGTTGCGCTCCTCCCCGATGAAGGCGTTGATGATGCTGCTCTTGCCGGCGTTGGGTCGTCCCACGACGGCGAAGCGGGGTATGCCTTCTTCCAGTTCGTCGGTCTCGTCGGTCTTGAGTTTCGACATGACGAGGTCGAGCAGGTCGCCCGTGCCGCTGCCGGTAGCGGCGCTGATGCACTGGGGGTCGCCGATGCCGAGACGGTAGAAGTCGGCGGCATAGAACTGCTGGTCGTTGTTGTCGGTCTTGTTGGCCACGAGGATGACGGGCAGGGAGGAGCGGCGCAGGATGTTGGCCACGTCCATGTCGAGGTCGGTCACGCCGGTCTTGATGTCGACGAGGAAGAGCACGAGGTCGGCCTCCTCGGTGGCGACGAGCACCTGGCGGCGTATGGCGTCCTCGAACACGTCGTCGGAGTTGACTACCCATCCGCCGGTGTCGACGACGGAGAACTCGCGTCCGCACCACTCGCACTTGCCGTACTGGCGGTCGCGCGTGGTACCCGCGGTGTCGCTGACGATCGCCTTGCGCGATTGTGTCAGTCTGTTGAAGAGTGTGGATTTGCCCACGTTGGGGCGTCCCACTATTGCTACTAAGTTTGCCAAAATTCTGTATGTTTTTTGTTTGTGGGCGGGGCCGTGCGGCCGTCCGTCCGGGGGTTGTTATGTGCGGGATGCCTGTGTCGGCCGTCTGTCGCCTGCCTGTCGGAGAAGTCAGGATGCTGGGGTAGGGCAGGGCGGCGGCTGTGGGTCGGCGGGCGTCCCGGTCGGGTGTCGGGAATTTCTATTCGGGGTTGTAGCCGAAACTGTCGAGCTCGCGTTTCGACGACCGCCAGTCCTTGTCTACCTTGACAAAGGTCTCGAGGAAGATGCTCTTGCCGAAGAACTTCTCGAGGGCTTTGCGGGCTTCGGTGTTCACCTTCTTCAGGGCCACGCCCTGGTGTCCGATGATGATGCCCTTCTGCGAGTCGCGCTCCACGTAGATGACGGCGTTGATATGGATGGTCTTCTCGCCCTCCTTGAACCGCTCGACGCGCACTTCCACCGAGTAGGGTATCTCCTTGTCGTAGTACAGGAGTATCTTTTCGCGGATGATCTCCGAGACGAAGAAGCGGGCGGGCTTGTCGGTGAGCTGGTCTTTGTCGAAGTAGGGGGGCGAGTCGGGCAGCAGCTCGGCGATGCGCCGCATGAGCAGGTCGGTACCGAACTTGTTCTTGGCCGATATGGGGAGTATCTCGGCATCGGGCAGCAGCGTGTGCCACTTCTCCACGATGTCGCCCAGGGTGCGCTGGTCGCTCTGGTCAATCTTGTTGATGAGCAGCAGCACGGGGATGGTCATCTTGCGCACCTTCTCGAGAAAGTCCATGTTCTTCTCCGGATTTTCCACCACGTCGGTGACGTAGAGCAGTACGTCGGCGTCCTGCAGGGCCGACTCCGAGAAGGCGAGCATCGACTCCTGCAGTTTGTAGTTGGGCTTGAGCACGCCCGGCGTGTCGGAGAATACGATCTGTGCCTCTGGTGTGTTGACGATGCCCATGATGCGGTGGCGTGTGGTCTGTGCCTTGAACGTGGCGATGGAGATGCGCTCGCCCACAAGTTGGTTCATCAGCGTAGACTTGCCCACGTTGGGGTTGCCCACGATATTTACAAATCCTGCTTTGTGCATGGCTGTGTCTTGCGTGTGTGAATGCTGTGTAGATGTGTGTCTTGCGCGTGTGATGGCGCGTGTGTATAAAGATATGTGCAAAATTACTCAAATTCGCCGGAATAAACGAACCCCGCCGCCGAAAACCCTCTATTTCCTTGTCTTTTCTTCTCCTTTTTCCTCTACACCCGCCGGTAGGACGCACAGCGCCTTCTGAAAAAACATATCGTCGGCAGACGGCCGCAAAAACGCGGCGCAAGTGTTAAGTATCATTACTATTTGCACAAAAAAACGAAAATAGCGGTACAATATGTTGGTGGTGTCGTTTTAATTGGCTAATTTTGCTTGTCAAGAACGAACCTATTAGAAAAAAATACACA
This sequence comes from Akkermansia muciniphila, assembly GCA_963621665.1. Lineage (GTDB taxonomy): Bacteria > Bacteroidota > Bacteroidia > Bacteroidales > Bacteroidaceae > Prevotella. The sequence continues at coordinate 17,044 of CAVFEZ010000037.1, forward strand.
CATGGACAAAATCGACAATCTCGACAGAAAGATTCTCGGCATTCTTTCCAAGAACGCAAGAATACCCTTCAAGGACGTAGCGGCAGCCTGCGGCGTGTCGCGTGCGGCCATCCACCAGCGCGTGCAGCACCTCATCGAGGGCGGCGTCATCACCGGCAGCAGCTTCGGCGTCAACCCGAAGAGCATCGGCTACACCACCTGTACCTATGTCGGACTCAACCTTGAGCGCGGCAGCATGTACAAGGAGGTTGTCAAGGAGCTTCTCGAGATCCCCGAGATCGTAGAGTGCCACTTCACCACCGGTCCTTACACCATGCTCGTCAAACTCTATGCCCGCGACAATGAGCAGCTCATGGACTTGCTCAACAACAAGATGCAGAGCATACAGGGCGTAGTCTCCACCGAGACCCTCATCTCTCTCGAGCAGAGCATCAAGCGCGTCATCCCCGTACCTATCGAGGAGTAAGAAGGAATACCTTACACCATACGATGCGGCCCGCCCCTGACGGGGAACGGGCCGCATTGCGTTTTTCCTCCTCTCCCCTGTCATCCAACATCTTCCCAGTCGTCCAAAAGAAGAAAGCCATGGAGAAATTCGACCTCAACGCCCGCCTCGCCCCCGTCTATTCCGCCGACACCGAGTACACGCCTCGCCCCGTCATCGGCATCACCGCCAACTACACCGACGGCGACGCGGCCGTGCGCGACCGCTACTACCGTCAGGTCGTGGCCGCAGGAGGCACGCCCCTCATCATACCGCCCGTAGCCGACACCGACGTCATCGGCACTACGCTCGACACCGTCGACGGTCTGCTGCTCACCGGCGGCGGCGACTACAATCCGCTGTGGGCCGGCGAACAGCCCTCGCCGCAGTTGCACGCCGTCAATGCCGAGCGCGACCTGCCCGAACTCTTGGTCACCCGGCTGGCCTACAACCGCCAGCTGCCCATCCTCGGCATCTGCCGCGGCATGCAGACCCTGGCCATGGCCCTCGGCGGACATGTGGAGCAGGACATCGCCGGGCGCGACCGTCTTGTCAAGCACTCGCAGGATGCCGACCGCTCCGAACCCACCCACACCGTCGACATACGCGAGGACTCGCTGCTCCACACCATCTGCCGTACCAGTCGCATGGCCGTCAACTCCTTCCACCATCAGGCCGTAGACAATCCCGGCAGCCGCTTCGCTGCCTCCGCCACCGCCCCCGACGGGGTGATAGAGGCCATGGAGTCGACCGAATACAAACCTATCATCGGTGTACAGTGGCATCCCGAGTGGCTCGGCGAGGACGGACTGCCGCTCTTCCGCTGGCTCGTCGCCGAGGCCCGCACCATGGCTGCGGCCCGCCGCATACACCGCCGCGTGCTCACGCTCGACTCCCATTGCGACACCCCGATGTTCTTTCCCGAAGGCATCGACTTCTCCCGGCGCGATGCCCGCATACTCGTCGACCTGCACAAGATGACCGACGGCATGCAGGACGCTGTCACCATGGCGGCCTACCTGCCCCAGCCGCAGCCCGGACAGGATTTCGCCGATGTGGCCCCCTATCCCGTCGACGGTCCGCGCGCCTACGCCGACCTCATCATCGACAAAATAGAAGACCTCGCCGCCGCCCATCCCGACCGCATCGCCCTGGCGCGCACGCCCGACGACCTCTACCGCAACAAGCGCGACGGACTGAAATCCATCATGGTAGGCATCGAGAACGGACTCGCCCTCGAGGACGACCTGGCCAACGTGGCCCACTTCGCCCGCCGCGGCGTGGTCTACGTCACGCTCTGCCACAACGGTGACAATGACATCTGCGACAGTGCCCGCCGCTCGCTCTGCACCCACGGCGGCGTGAGTGCCTACGGCGAGACCGTCATCCGCGAGATGAACCGCCTCGGTGTGATGGTCGACCTCAGCCACGCCGGAGAAAAGTCCTTCTACGATGCCATCGACATCAGCACGCAGCCCGTCGTCTGTTCCCACTCCAACTCACGCGCACTCTGCGACGTGCCCCGCAATCTCACCGACGACCAGTTGCGCGCCATCGCCCGTGCCGGCGGTGTGGTGCAGACCACGCTCTACCTCGGATTTCTCCGTACCGAAGGCGAAGCCTCCATCGTCGATGCCATCGACCATCTCGAACACGCCATCCGCATCATGGGCATCGACCATGTGGGACTGGGCACCGACTTCGACGGCGACGGCGGCGTGTGCGGCATAGCCGACAGTTCCGAACTCATCAACTTCACCAAGCGTCTCCTCGGCAAATACTCCGAAGAGGATATCGCCAAGATATGGGGCGGCAACTGGCTCCGCGTCATGCGGCAAGTGCAGGCCGAGCGTCAGCGGCTGTCAGCAGAGGCGGATTGATTGCTTTGGAAAGAAGACAAAACGGAAGCCACCCGTAGTTTGACTGATTTACGAATAGACCACATCACTTACCAAAAAACACACACACGACTATGAAAAGTATTCTCCACCTCCTCACGGCCGCCGTTCTTGTCGGTGCGGCCTTCACCACCGTCTCCTGCAAGAGTGCCAAGAAGGACGGTGCCATGACCGACGCCGACACCGTGGCCCTCGTCGGCCCTTCCTTCTCGGCCGACTCCGCCTACGCCTACGCCGCACGGCAGTGCGATTTCGGTCCGCGTACGATGAACAGCGACGCCCACGACCGTTGCGGTGAATGGATTGCCGGCAAGTTCCGCTCCTTCGGTCTTGATGTAGAGATGCAGCGTGCCGACCTGCGCGGATACGACGGCACCATGCTCCGCAACTGCAACATCATCGCCCGCTACCGTCCCGAGGCCGCCCGCCGCATACTGCTCTGCGCCCACTGGGACAGCCGTCCGTGGGCCGACAACGACCCCGACAGCACCAACTGGCACAAGCCTGTCATGGCCGCCAATGACGGTGCCAGCGGCGTAGCCGTCATGCTCGAGATTGCCCGTCTGCTGCAGGCCGACACCACGGCCCGTGTGGGTATCGACTTCGTATGCTTCGACGCCGAGGACTGGGGCACGCCGCAGTGGGCAGAGACCGCCGACGATGCCGACACCTGGGCGCTCGGCGCGCAATACTGGGCCACCCACCAGGCCGACCGTCCCAAACCCGCATACGGCATACTCCTCGACATGGTAGGCGGCGAGGGTGCGCGCTTCTTCCGTGAGGGCGTGTCGATGCAGTACGCCGGCGACCTCGTGCGCCGCATCTGGCGCACCGCCTCGCAGATAGGCTACGGCTCGTTCTTCCCCGACAGCGACGGCGGTATGGTCACCGACGACCACGTGCCCGTCAACGAGAAGGCCGGCATCCCCACTGTCGACATCATCGCCTTCTATCCCGACTGCACGCAGAGCAGTTTCGGACCCACCTGGCACACCGTCTCCGACGATATGGACCATATCGACGCCAACGTGCTCAAGGCCGTCGGACAGGTGGTCGTGCAGATGATTTACAGCGAGAAGTAGAAGACGTTTCGCAAGCGAGTCCAAAGAGGCATTTCGCAAGCGTGAGTCCCGTAGAGGGGTTTCGCAAGCGTGAGTCCCGTAGGGACGACAGAATATAGGATAGGGGGAACCCCTATCTCAACCGGTATAGCAAAGCATTGCCCCTGTAAGGGGCGCATATTTCAACCATTGTGCAAAAATTGAATTATGCGCCCCTTACAGGGGCAATTTGTTGAGCGTCAATAAAAAAGGTAGGGCTTACGCCCTACCCTATATTCTGTCGTCCCTACGGGACTCATTGTTTGCGGTGCCTTTTGATATTGTTTGCGGCGCTTTTTTGATATTGTTTGCGGCGCCTTTTGATGTATCTTCCCGGTGGAAATTATCCGTAGATCACCTTGCCGTTCTCGTCCTCGAAGGGAGCGAGGTCGCGCGAGTACTGGTTCATGGCGCGCAGGCTCATGCCCATCGACGAGAAACCGCCGTCGTGGAAGAGGTTCTGCATGGTCACCTTGCGGGCGAAGTCGGAGAACATCATCACGCAGTAGGCGGCACATTCTTCGGCATCGGCGTTGCCCAGGGGCGACATCTTGTCGGCGAAGTCCATCATCATGTCGAGTTCCTTGATACCCTTTCCGGCGGTAGTGGCCGTGGGCGACTGCGAGATGGTATTGATGCGCACGTGCTTCTCACGGCCGTAGATGTAGCCGAAACTGCGGGCGATGCTCTCGAGCATGCTCTTGGCGTCGGCCATGTCGTTGTAGCCGAAGAAGGTGCGCTGCGAGGCGATATAGGTCAGTGCCACTACCGAACCGTACTCGGCGATGGCATCCTGCTTCTTGGCTACCTGCAGCATCTTGTGGAACGAGATGGCAGAGATGTCGAGCGTCTTCGACAGATAGTTGTAGTCGAGGTCGTCGTAGGTGCGGTGCTTGCGCACGTTGGGGCTCATGCCGATGGAGTGGAGTACGAAGTCTACCGGTCCGCCCAGTATCTTGACCGACTCGGAGAACACCTTCTCCAGATCCTCCACGCTTGTGGCATCTGCGGGAATGACGGTGGCGCCTGTCTGCTCGGCCAACTTGTCGAGTTCGCCCATGCGCAGGGCCATCGGCGTGTTGCTCAGTGTGATTGTTGCTCCTTCTTCTACTGCCTTCACGGCTACCTTCCATGCGATGGAGTCCTCGTTGAGCGCGCCGAAGATGATGCCGCGCTTCCCTTTCAGTAAGTTGTGTGTCATATTACGTTTCTTGATTTTCCCCGGCATTCCTGAAAACCATATCAGCCGGGGCTATTTTTCTAAAGCGGGTGCAAAGGTAGGACAAAAAGACCGAAACGGCGGAAGGTTTTTCGGAAAATGTCCTTGTTTTTGCACACTCACCCTATGATTGTGCAGAAAAACAAGCCGATTTTTCCATCGGCTTGTTCTGTTTTCCGGTTTTAGTTCATTGGTATCCGGTAAAAATATCACAACTTGCGAGTCCCGTAGGGACGACAGACTATAGCGTAGGGGCTCGCCCCTACGTTTTGACAAGGTTATCAACAACTCAGCCCCTGTAAGGGGCGCATAGTTCAATCTCTTACAATGAATTATGCGCCCCTTACAGGGGCAACGCATGAAATGCCGGGTTGAGATAGGGCCGAGGCCCTATCCTGCAATCTGTCATCCCTACGGGATTCGTCGGTTGGGAATCTGCTTACGGCACTCGTCGGTTGTGATATATTTATCGTCACTTAATGTTCGTCGATGGCGAGCTGCTTGCGGTATCGGTCGAGCTCGCGCTGCAGTTGTCGGGTGATGCGCTCGTAGCCCGGCTTGCCGTAGAGGTTGGAGGTCTCGTGCGGGTCGGCCTGCAGGTCGTAGAGTTCGCAGTAGTCGACGGCGGAGTCCTTGGGTTCGAAGTAGCCGAGCGACTCGAGGTACTTGGCGCCGCGGTATTCGCGTGTGCCGGGCATGCGCTGGTACTTGTTCTCCTTGATGGCATCGGTGCCGCCGGCGCCGTAGAAGTGGATGAGTTTGTAGCGCTCGGTGCGCACGCCGTCATGCTTGCGTACCATGTGGTAGGTGGGGTAGTCGTAGAAGTGGTAGTAGATGCTGTTGCGCCACGACTTCACATGGTCGCCCTGTTCGAGCACGGGCAGGAGCGGGCGGCCCGACATCTCCTTGGGCTGTGTGACACCGGCGAGGGCGAGGAAGGTGGGGGCGTAGTCGATGTTCTGTACCATCTTTGTGCATACCGACCCGGGTCGGGTATGTCCCGGCCAGGAGACGATGAGCGGTGTGCGGAGCGACTCCTCGTACATAAACCGCTTGTCAAACCATCCGTGCTCGCCCATATAAAATCCCTGGTCGGAGGTGTAGACGATGACGGTGTTGTCGGTCAGTCCGTGTGCGTCGAGGTAGTCGAGCACGCGGCCCACGCTCTCGTCGACACTGCGGATGACCGACATGTAGTCGCGGATGTAGGCCTGGTACTTCCAGTTGTCGAGATCCTTTCCCGTGAGACGGGCTTCGAGCAGGCGGCGGTTGCGCGGGAAGTAGTATTTGCCCCACTGCGTGCGTTGCTCGGGTGTCATGCGGTTGACCTCACCCATCAGGCTGGCGTAGGAGTCCCAACTGTCGGCATTGGCGGTGTCGAGCATCTCGGGTACCTTGAAGTCCTGCTCCCACCGCATATCGCGTGTGACCGACATCTTCTGTGTGCGTGCCGCCGATCCGCGTGTGGCGTAGTCGTCGTAGAACGTTTCGGGCAAGGGGAACTCCACGTCGTCGTAGCACCCGAGGTACTTGAGGTTGGCCTGCCAGTTGCGGTGGGGCGCCTTGTGGTGGAGCAACAGGCAGAATGGCCGTGATGGGTCGCGGTGGTCGATGAAGTCGAGGGCGTGGTCGGTGGTGAGGTCGGTGGAGTAGCCTTCCTCCACGATGTATTTGTTGTCCGTGTCGGTACCGCGGTATTGCGGGTTCCAGTATTGTCCCTGGTCGTTGTAGATATGGTAGTAGTCAAATCCCTTCGGGTCGCAGCCCATGTGCCATTTGCCGACGACGGCCGTCTGGTATCCGGCCTGCTGCAGCAGTTCGGTGAAGAATGTGCGGGTGGTGTCGATACCCTCGCCGAGTTGCCGCTGTCCGTTCTGGTTGCTGTACAGTCCGGTCATCAGGCAGGCTCGTGAAGGTGTGGAGAGTGAGTTCTCTACAAAGGCGCGGTCGAACCGCATGCCCCGCTCGGCCAGACGGTCGATGTTGGGGGTGGGGGCCAGTCGGCCGATGGCGCCGCCGTATGCGCTGATGCACTGGAAAGCGTGGTCGTCGCACATGATATAGACAATGTTGGGATGCTGCTGCGCCGCTTTTTGCGCCTGCGCCTGCAGGGTGGCAAGGGCGCTGACGGCCAGCGTGAGGAGGATTTGTTTTTCAGGTCGCATATATATTATATATAATGTATGTATGGTTTTTCGCATCGGAAGCCCTCGCCGTTGAGGGCGGGTTTGAAGTGTAGGGCCGGTGGCGGCCGCATTGCCGCCGATGATTGCAAAAGTAGCGAAAACAATCCGTATCCGTGTGTTCTTCCGGCACTTTTTTGTGTATGGTCGGTCGGGAGGAGGCGAGGGGCAAATGTCAACGATAATCAATGGTTTATGCAACTTTTTTCCACAAAAGGGCTGATTTTCAATAATTATATGTTAAATATCGGCGGGAAACTATCCTGCATAAAAGATTTTTTATAATTTTGTGGCGTTTTATCATCAAATTCATTTTATGAAGAAAGCAATTTTACTCTCTACAGTGTTTTCAATGGCAGCAGCCGGCGTTTTCGCACAGGCTGTCAATGTCAAAGAACTCGGCCAGCGCCAAACGGTAAAGAATCTTCCCAATTTTGAGGTTTCTGCCAAGCACGTGCTGAGTTTCGACAAGATGCAGTCTACCAACCGTGTCAACGACAACTTCTCTGTATCTCCCCGCAGCATTTCCAACGGTCTGTACTACAACAAGCCCGAAGGCAGCATGTATATGGCTGATAACGAAGAGGGCGGTGGCTACTTTGTCAACCACCTCGTTCTCTCTCCCGCTGCTGATGCCGTGTTCACCAACATGACCACGACCAACAAGAAGTCTACCAAGTGGACCATCAACAGCCAGTCAGTGTCAGACTATGTCGATGCCGACTACAACCTCGACCTCACCGGTTTCTTCTCTTGCTACAACGGTTCCGCTTATCCTACTCCCGTCCTGAAGTACGGTTCTACCCGTTCCTATCAGTTGGGTGAGACTGGCGACTATTTTGCCAATTATGGTCCTGGCTATATGCTGTGTGACACCATCGCTCCCCACGCCTTCTATGACAGCCGTGTCGACGGTACATATGCCCTGACAAGTCTGCTCGATACCCACTATTGCTTCGGTACCGGTAACTATAGCGGAACAGGTGCATATCCTTCAATGGGTGCCATTCAGTTGTATGAAGCACCTGCTTCTCCCCTCTATGTAGAGAACATCTACTTCAACGGTTATACCATGGCAGACTCTCCTCTTACCGGTGATGCCAAGATGACCATGACTATCTACAAGACTACCGAAAGCGATGAAGGCATCTCTTTGGGCGATGAGATCGCTACACTGAGCTGTGCTGCAGGCAATGCAACCAAGACTTGGGAAGGCCAGCAGACCTCTTACGGTTTCGTTACCGGATGGAACTACAACTTCGTTACCGAGGACAACAAGCCTTTCACCATCGACGGTTCTTTCGCTGTCAAGATTGACGGTTTTGCTGACGAGGGTGTAGACGTGCTGATGCCCGGTGCCTTCTTGTCTGATGTAGACTCTGTCAACAACTACTCTTCTGCCTACGTTGTCTTCAACATGAACGGTTCGGAATCTCCCATTAATGTTTACTCTGACCCCGTTGTCCTCCCCTTGGCTTTCAACAGCTGCTTCGACTATGTAGACGGTCTTTCCACTGTTTCTCTCTCCAACGGTACAACCGTAGAGAATGCCAACGTAGTACGTATCTCCGACGACGGCCAGACCTGCTCTACCGACGGTGCTGACGACGCTTCTGATCTCGGCGGTGCTTACATCCGTACCATATTCCCCTTCTATGACGAGAACGGCGAGGCTGTGTACAAGACCAATCTGCCCGACTGGATCACCGACATGACCGCTGACGACTCTTACGCTACCAGCAGTGGCTACCAGTACTTCACTGGAAGCGCTCACCTCACCTTTGAGGCCAAGCCCCTCGGCACTGAGACAGGCCGTGGCGTAGCCCTCTACTTCACCGGCAAGGGTGTTTCCTCTACCACTCCTATCTACGTACTCCAGGGCGACGCTACTGTTGCTACCGGTATCGAGAAGGTCGTTATCGACCTCGACAACAACACCCTCAACGAGAACGCTCCTATCTACAACCTCAACGGTCAGCGCGTGACCAAGGATGCCAAGGGCGTGCTCATCCAGGGCGGCAAGAAGTTCATCAACAAGTAATTTCTTCCCACACGATGATTATCGTGCGGTGACCTCCACAGACGGAGCCGACCACCGCATATCGTCAACATACAAGGACCGCAATCCTCAGGCCGATGCCCGGGATTGCGGTCCTTCGGGTTTTACCCCGCCCCGTTCCGTATACCGACAACGTTATTGAAAACGGATTTCCGCGTTATGGCGGGTTCTATAAATTGCCTTTGATGGATTTTTGGATTTTAGCCGAGCAGATTTCACTTTCTTTCTGAAGGAGCATAGCGGGCTATGCGACTGAGGAAGAAAGGGAAAGGTGCCGGATAAAAACAAAAAGCCACAAAGAGCAACCTGTCTAAATATAAATTTAAAAATGCGTGGAATTTATAGAACACGCCTTATACAAATATGAAACATTTATCATCCTTCTTTCGTCTTCAGTTTTGTATCCTTGTGCCTCTGATGGCCGTGACCGTGGCGGCGCAGGATTTTGACAACTGTTTTGTCGACCGCACCCTGCGCATCGACTACACCTTCTCGGGCGACGCCCACCGTCAGGCCATAGCCCTTGACGCCCTTTCCTCGTCGCCCCGCTGGTACGGCAAGCGCCAGCGGCTGGCCGAACTGCCGATGGAGGGCAACGGACAGATCACCGTGCGCGACCACCGCACGCAGACCGTCATCTACCGCAACTCCTTCTCCACGCTCTTCCAGGAGTGGCTCACCTATCCCGAGGCCCAAAGCACGGCCCGCAGTTTCGAAAACGTGTTTCTCGTGCCCATGCCGCGCGACACCGTCGACATCACCGTCGACCTGCGCGACAACCGCCGCACCGTTGTCGCCACCATGACCCACACCGTCGTGCCCACCGACATCCTCATCCGTCACACGGGCGACCGTCCCACCCCCTACGTCACCCTCAATGCCGCCGCCGACACCGCACGCTGCATACATATCGCCTACGTCGCCGAAGGCTACCGTGCCGACGAGATGGACATCTTCCTCCGCGATGCCCGCGACGCCACCGATGCCATTTTCGCCCACGAACCCTTCCGCAGTGCCCGCGACCGCTTCAATGTCGTCGCCGTGAAGTCGCCCTCCGAAGACAGCGGCACCAGCGAGCCCGCTGCCGGCGTATGGAAACGCACCGCCCTCTCGTCACATTTCGACACCTTCTACAGCGACCGCTACCTCACCACCCTTCATCTCAAGCAACTCCACGACTGGCTCGACGGCGTGCCCTACGAACACATCATCGTGCTGGTCAACTCCACCAAGTACGGTGGCGGAGGCATCCTCAACTCCTACAACCTCACCACCTGCCACCAACCGCAGTTCCGTCCCGTCGTCGTGCATGAGTTCGGCCACTCCTTTGCCGGCCTTGCCGACGAGTATGCCTACGAGGAGGAGCAGATACCCATGTATCCGCACGATGTCGAACCCTGGGAGGAGAACATCACCACCCGTGTCGATTTCTCCTCGAAGTGGGCCGACATGATCAGTCCCGACACCCCACTGCCCACCCCGTCGTCCACCGACAAGACCACCGTTACCCATCGCGTGGGCCTCTTCGAGGGTGCCGGCTATTCCCCCCGCGGTGTCTACCGCGGTGTGCAGGACTGCCGTATGCGCACCAACGCCACCCCCGACTTTTGTCCCGTGTGCCGCCGCGCCCTGACGCGCGTCATCGATTTTTATACGCGGTAGAGTAGAGTCCCGTAGGGACGACATAGTATGAGGGCACTGAAAAAGTCCCTCATGCCGAATATGCCCCTAAAACGGGGTGCCAA
>CAVFEZ010000038.1:0-27617 GCA_963621665.1 Akkermansia muciniphila
AAAGGGAAAGGTGCCGGATAAAAACAAAAAGCCACAAAGAGCAACCTGTCTAAATGTAAATTTAAGAAAGCGTGGAATTTATAGAGCACGCCTATAGACCATCCCGTTGCGTGTCGGGTAGCAAGGCGGATAAATTCTGCACGGTTTTGTTTTGACGTGTATCTCTTTTGCAGTACCTTTGCACAACAGGGAAAAACAATAACTGAAATATATGAAGAAAATGGTTCTTGACCTCCGCGTGGCCGGTACTGAAAGACTGACGGAAAAGCATGTGCTTCTCCGTCTGACTGATGACCAACCCTTGCCCGAGATGCTTCCGGGACAGTTTGTGGAGGTGCGTGTGGACGGATCGCCGTCCACCTTTCTGCGTCGTCCGATATCCATCAACAATGTCGACCGTGACAGCAACGAACTGTGGCTGCTCGTGGCCATGGTGGGCGACGGCACTCACCGTTTGGGTGAGTTGTGCGTAGGCGACGTGGTGAACTGTGTGTTGCCTTTGGGCAACGGATTTACCATGCCTGAGACTGCCGCCGAGCGTCTGCTGCTTGTGGGCGGCGGCGTGGGTGTGGCACCGCTTTACTATTTTGGCCGGCAGATCAAGGCCATGGGAGGCGAACCGACTTTCCTTTTGGGAGCGCGTACCAAGGCCGACTTGCTCGAGATGGATGCGTTCCGCAGCGTGGGCCGTGTGTTTGTTACTACTGAGGACGGCAGCGAGGGTGAACGCGGTTTTGTCACCAACCATTCCGTGCTTGCCTCCGAACATTTCGACCGCATTTCCACTTGCGGTCCGAAGCCGATGATGATGGCCGTGGCCAAGTATGCCTACAAGAACGGTATCGACTGTGAGGCTTCGCTGGAGAATATGATGGCGTGCGGACTGGGTGCCTGTCTCTGTTGTGTGGAGAAGACCGTCAAGGGCAACCTGTGCGTGTGCAAGGAAGGACCTGTATTTAATATCAAGAAACTACTATGGCAGATTTAAGTGTGAGATTGGGCCGTCTGCGCCTCAAAAATCCCGTGATGACCGCATCGGGTACGTTCGGCTACGGACTGGAGTTTGCCGACTTTGTGTCGCTCGACAATATCGGCGGCATCATCGTCAAGGGTACTACGCTGCATCCCCGCGAGGGCAACGACTATCCGCGCATGGCGGAAACGGCTTCGGGCATGCTCAACTGTGTGGGCCTGCAAAACAAGGGCGTCGACTATTTCTGCAAGAATATCTATCCGCAGATCAAGGATATCGACACCAATATGATTGTCAATGTGAGCGGATCATCCCCCGATGACTATGCAGAGTGTGCTGCACGAATCGATGCGCTCGACCGTATACCGGCTATCGAACTGAACATCTCCTGTCCCAATGTCAAGCAGGGCGGTATGGCTTTCGGTACGACCTGCGAGGGGGCGGCCAGTGTGGTGCGTGCCGTGCGTGCCCGCTATCACAAGACGCTCATCGTGAAACTCTCGCCCAATGTCACCGATATCGCCGAGATAGCCAAGGCTTGCGAGGCGGAGGGTGCAGACGCGGTGTCGCTCATCAATACGCTGATGGGTATGGCCATCGATGTGGAGAAACGCCGTCCGGTGCTCAGCATCTCGACCGGCGGACTCAGCGGTCCGGCCGTCAAGCCCGTGGCGCTGCGTATGGTGTGGCAGACGGCCAAGGCCGTGAAAATCCCCGTTGTGGGTCTGGGCGGTATCTGCACGGCACAGGATGCCATCGAGTTTCTCATGGCTGGTGCAACGGCCATTGAGATCGGAACGGCCAATTTCCTCGATCCCGCCGTTACGGTCAAGGTGCGCGACGGCATCAACGACTGGCTCGACCGTCACGGCTGTGCTTCGGTCAGCGAGATTATCGGGGCTTTGGAGGATTAAAATGCGTGGAATTTATAGAACACGCCATAATATAAAACATAAAAAACGCGCCGGCAGATATTCAGTCTGTCGGCGCGTTTTGGCTTTTCGGATGTGTGTGTTATTCTTCGGTCTCGGTCTCAGCCTGACGGTAGTAGGCGAGATCCTCGGCGTTGAGGTTCTTGACGAATGCATAGTGGCCGAGCACTTCCTCTTCGGCGTGGCGTACATATACGTTGGCGCTCTTGGCGAAGAGTTCGGGAGCCTTTGAAGCATCGGCGGTGATGAGCAGCGACATGATGATGTCGGCGGTCATCTCGTAGAGGCGGCGGGCCACAAAGTCCTGCTTCTCCTGGTTGCCCTCTTCCTTGACGGCATTGACGGTCTCCTCGTATTTCTCTACGAGGGCGGCGATGCGTGTGCGGAGCGGCTTCATGTCCTCGGATACCTCGCCTTCGAGCATCTCCTTGATCATGCCGAGGTATGTGCCGTTGGTGATGTAGCGGATGGCGGCCACTACCTGAAGTTGGGTTGTACCCTCATAGATGGAGAAGATACGGGCATCGCGGTAGAGGCGCTGGCTCTTGTACTCCATGATGAAGCCTGATCCGCCGTGTATCTGTATGGCGTCGTAGGCGTTCTGGTTGGCGTACTCAGAGTTCATACCCTTGGCCAGAGGCGTGAAGGCATCAGCCAGTTTGCTGTATTTCTTCAGTTCCTGACGCTCCTCGGCGGTCAGTTTGCGCTCGCGCGAGATGTCCTCGAGTGCTTTGTAGATGTCTACATAGCGGGCTGTCTGGTAGAGTATGCTGCGGCCGGCATCGAGTTTGGCCTTCATGCGGGAGAGCATATCGAAGACGGCGGGGAACTTGACGATGGCGGTATCAAACTGCTTGCGCTCCTTGGCGTAAGCCAGTCCCTCGTTGTAGGCGGCTTGGCTGACACCGACAGACTGGGCGGCGATGCCCAGACGGGCACCGTTCATAAGGGCCATGACGTACTTGATGAGGCCCAGACGGGTGCTTCCGCACAGTTCGGCTTTGGCGTTCTTGTATACCAGCTCGCAGGTGGGCGATCCGTGTATACCGAGTTTGTTTTCGATATGGCGTACGGTCACGCCGCCCTCGTTCTTGTCGTAGATGAACATGGAGAGGCCGCGGCCGTCGTGTGTACCTTCTTCAGAGCGGGCCAGCACGAGGTGGATGTCGGAGTCACCGTTGGTGATGAAGCGCTTTACGCCGTTGAGGTACCAGCATCCGTCCTCCTCGCTGTAGGTAGCCTTGAGCATGACGCGCTGCAGGTCGGAACCGGCGTCAGGCTCGGTGAGGTCCATACTCATGGTCTCTCCGGCGCATACGCGGGGGATGTACTTCTTGCGCTGCTCTTCGCTGCCGAACTCGTAGAGGGTCTCGATACAGTCTTGCAGGCTCCAGATGTTCTGGAAACCGGCGTCGGCGCACGATACGATCTCCGAAGCCATGGAGTAGGGAGTGATGGGCATGTTCAGTCCGCCGTAGCGGCGCGGCATGGAGATGCCCCAAAGTCCGGCCTTGCGGGTAGCCTCAAGGTTGTCGTAGGTCTTGGAGGCGTAGTGCATGCGTCCGTCGACGAGGTGCGGTCCTTCGAGGTCTACGGCCTCGGAGTTGGGCTCGATGACGTTGGCTGCGAGATCGCCCGTGATGTCGAGCACACGCTTGTAGTTTTCGATGGCGTCCTCGAAGTCGACGGGTGCATCCTTGTACTGGTCCTTGTCTGCGAAGTTGCGCTCCTTGAGTTCAACGATTCTCTGCATCTCCGGATGACTCAGATAGAAGTCATACTCGGGGTGGTCTGTATAGTAATTTGCCATTTCTTTACTTACTGTTCTGCTTGTAATACTTGATGAGTTTCGGTACGACTTCCTCCACGGTGCCTACGATGACGTAGTCGGCAATCTTGTTGATGGGAGCCTCGGGGTCGTTGTTGACCGAGATGATGATGCCGGAGTCCTGCATGCCGGCGATGTGCTGTATCTGTCCGGAGATACCGCAGGCGATGTACACCTTCGGGTGTACGGTGACACCGGTCTGGCCGATTTGACGGTCGTGGTCTACCCAACCTGCATCGACGGCGGCGCGGCTTGCGCCGACCTCACCGTGCAGTTCTTTGGCGAGTTGGAACAGCAGGTCGAAGCCTTCCTTGCTGCCTACGCCGTAGCCTCCGGCTACCACGATGGGTGCGCCCTTGAGGTTGTGCTTGGCGGCTTCTACATGGCGGTCGATGACCTTGACGACATAGTCGGTGGTGGGGACGTACTTGGCTACGTCCATGTAGGCAACCTCGTTCTTGGCCTCACCCTCGTAGATGGCTTTCTGCATCACGCCGCTACGCACGGTGGCCATCTGCGGACGGTGCTCGGGATTGACGATGGTGGCAACGATATTGCCGCCGAAGGCGGGACGGATCTGGTAGAGCAGGTTGTCGTAGTGCTTGCCGGTCTTCTTGTCGTCGTAGTCGCCGATCTCCAGTTGGGTGCAGTCTGCGGTCAGACCGCTGGTCAGTGATGACGATACGCGGGGACCGAGGTCGCGTCCGATGACGGTGGCACCCATCAGACATACTTGCGGCTGCTCCTCCTTGAAGAGGTTGACAAGGATGTCGGTGTGGGGGGCTGAGGTGTAGGGGAAGAGTCCTTCGCCGTCGAAGACAAACAGTTTGTCGACGCCGTAGGGCAATATCTGGTCTTCTACCTTGCCCTTGATGTCTGTACCTGCGACGATGGCGTGGAGTTCGACGCCCAGTTCGTTGGCCAGTTTGCGGCCCTTGGTCAGCAGTTCCTGCGATACTTCCTGTACCTTGGTGCCTTCTATTTCTACATAAACAAAAACGTTGTTCATCTCCTTATCCAATAATCTTTTCGTCCAACAATTCTTTTATCAGTCCTTCGACATCGCTGTCGCTGCCGGTGAGCGTCTTGCTCTCCTTGGCCTGGAACACGATGTTCTTCACGGCCTTCACCTTGGTGGGTGAACCGGAGAGTCCGCACTGTGCGGGATCGCCGTCGACATCGGCCACTGACCACTGGTTGAGGGTCAGGTAGGGACGCTCCTCGTAGAGGTAGTTGTACTTGTCGTCGGCCTTGTGCTCCATGGGGGCGGTGGCGTGCTTGTAGGTCATTGTCAGTTTGGCGTTGCAGGGACGGCAAGGGTCTGCGCTTCCTGTCACGGTCACGAGCAAGGGCAGCGGAGCCTCTACGGTCTCCACACCGCCGTCGATATGGCGGCGTATGGTCAGTTTGCCTTCCTCGCACTTGAGGATTTCCTCGGCGTAGGTCACCTGCGAAAGGCCCAGTTTCTGGGCTACCTGAGGTCCTACCTGTGCGGTGTCACCGTCGATGGCCTGGCGGCCGCCGATGACGATGTCTACGTCACCGATCTTCTTGATGGCGGTGGCGAGGGCGTATGATGTGGCCAGTGTGTCGGCTCCGGCGAAGAGACGGTCGGTCAGCAGCCATCCGGTGTCGGCACCTCTGTACAGTCCTTGGCGTATCACTTCGGCGGCACGGGGAGGGCCCATGGTGAGGATGCCTACGGTAGATCCGGGGTTTTGCTCTTTCAGACGGAGTGCCTGCTCGAGCGCGTTTAGGTCTTCAGGATTGAAGATTGCAGGAAGGGCAGCGCGGTTGACGGTTCCTTCGGCCGTCATGGCATCCTTTCCCACGTTTCTTGTGTCGGGTACTTGCTTGGCAAGTACTACAATTTTCAAACTCATAAGAATATTGTGTTATTATATGTATATGTTCTTCTTGCAAAAGTAATAAACTTTTGATGCACAGCCAAATTTGCCTATTGAAAAGTGCCCAAAAGCCCTATGCAGTGTGCAATGTAGGGTTTTTGGGCACTTTTTGTTCTGAAATACGTCAAATTGTTTTGGAAAAACTTTCCTATGTGAGCAACCGCTCGAGCGCGGGAATCTTGATGATGCCGCGACTGAACGTGAGCAGTCCGTCGCGCTGCAGGGCGTTGAGCGCATCGGAGGCGGCCTGCCGGCCTACGTTGACTTCCTCTGCCAGACGGGTGATCTTGATGTGTACGGTCTTGGGACCTGCGGGGCGCGAGCACCGGGACGCGAAAAATCTGACGATGCGTTGTCTGGTGTCGCCGGGTGTGTGCCAAAGGGTGCGCGAGAGCCGTTGCGACTGGGTGGAGAGTATGTTGAGCAGATTGAGCCGGAAGATGACGTAGGCATCCGACAGGCGCAACACTTCCTGCTTGTCGATGGTCATAAACTGGCATGGAGTAAGCGTGGTGAAGGTCTGGGAGTAACGCTGTACGAGTCCGAAAAGACGTTCCGGTTGCAGTACGCCGGGACTTTCCATCTGTTCTACGATACTGTATCCGTGGTCGTCGGCTGATGTCTCTACGCTCATCTCGCCCTGAAGGAGAAAGCAGAGGGCGCTGCAGGGTTCACCCTCTCGCCTGTAGATCTTGTTGGCGGGCGATTTGTGGAAACCGAATTTGGTCTTTTCCACGATATCGTCGATGTCGCATCCGCTGAGTCCTTGGAAGAGGGGCAACCCCAGCAGTCTGTCGTAGAGGCGTTCTTCTCGCATGGAGTGCAAGTGACGTGGGGAAAATGTTTCAGTCTATTATCTTTCCCTTCATTGAGGGCGAGCACCATACCTTGAACTGGCCCGTCTGGTCGGTGTAGATGAAGTAGGCCATCAGTTCGGGGTGCTTGGCGAGCACTTCCTTGGCGCGCTCCATGCCCATCACCATGAATGATGTGGCGTAGGCATCGGCCTTGGCGCATTGCTTGGCCAGTACGGTGGCCGAGAGCAGACTGTGCTGGACGGGTTTTCCGGTGGCAGGGTCTATGGTGTGGGCGTACTTTTTGCCGTTGCGGTAGTAGAACTTGCGGTAGTTGCCGCTGGTGGCCATGGCCATGTCGGTGACGTTGAGCACGGCCTGCAGCTCGCCGTTTGTGTTGAGCGAATCGTCGGTAGGCTTGGTCACGCCGATGCGCCAGGGCAGTCTTTTCTTGCTGATGCCCTTGGTGACCACTTCGCCGCCAATCTCTACCATATAGTTGCTGATGCCCTTCGATTCCAGAAACCGTGCCACGACATCACTGCCGTAACCCTTGGCGATGGCACTGCAGTCGAGCATGGTGCGGGGGTCTTTCTTGGTGATTGTGCGCCCTTTCAGACTCACGCCCTTGTAGCCTACAAAGGTGCGGATGCTGTCGACGGTGTGCTTGGTGGGCGGATTGCCGGTCTTGAAACCGAAGCCCCACAGATTGACAAGCGGTGCGACTGTGATGTCAAATGCGCCGCCGGTCTCTTGGGAGATGTCTTCGGCCATGCGGAATACCTCGGTGAACATATCATTGACCTCCACCTTCTCGTTGCGGTTGACCATAGAGATGATGGATTTCTCGTTGAACATCGAGAGGGCGGCGTCTACCTTGTTGAGCTCGGCTATGATCTCGTCGTTGAGGTCATGGTCGTATTGGTAGTCTATGTTGTATATCGTGCCGAATATGGCACCTGTGTCATGCTGGTAGGGGGCGTTGTGCTGCTGTGCGATGATGAGTACCGACCCGATGATCAGTGCGCAGAGAAACGGAATCTGGAAGAAGAGTCTTTTCTTTCGTTTGTTGTCCATAGCGTTGCTGGTTTGAATTCTGTCTGTCGGCAGCGTGTATGCTACGCGATGTTACATTTCGGATTTATATTTCGAAGATAATGTTGAAGGTGCCGCCGAGCCGCGAACTGCCCTGCTTGCCGTAGCCCGGCACGTACCAGGTATTGCCGAGCGTGCCGTCGTTGTGGAAGAGCCGGCGGCGGTATCTGACGCTCCATCCCAGACGGAGCGGACCGGCAATCTTGGCATCGACGCCGAATACGCATTCCGCCCAGTGGTAGTTGCACTTCACGTCTTTGGCTGAATATTCCACATCGTCACCCCATACGGGGTCTTTGATGCCCGTGCCCTCGACATCAAACTTATACGATGTGAAGGCGTAGCGCAGTCCGGCGTACACGCGGTAGGCATCGTGCTTGTTGCGCATGAGGTTGAAGTCGATGCCTACTTTGCCGTAAGGGGCGCTTGTCTTGTAGGTGAGTTTGGTGGAGATGTCGCTGGCGTCGGCCTTTCCCCAACCCAGTTCGATGATGGGGAAATACTTGTCGCGAAGGTTGATGCGCAAGGCCCCCTCATACTGTCCGTAGTCGCTGAAGGCCAGTTGGGCAGCGCCTACGGCATCTACCGACACGGCTACGCTGCGGAAGAAGGCTATCGTGTCATTCTCCGTGACGGTACGCTGAACCCTTGTCGACTGCGCGGCGGCAAAGGTGGAGCAGAACATGAGCAGACTAATGACGGTCAGTCTTGAAATAAATGAGGAAATGGGCTTTGGCGTCATTGTAGGTCACGTGATTGTTGGTTATCTGTATGGAGTCGATGGCGTTGTGGGTGCAACTGATGCCGGTCACGGTGTGGAACACGGTAGGGGCACAGTCTACGGCATCGAAGTGCGGTTCGTTCTGCTTCTGTATGCGGACGGTATCGCAGAGGCTTCTTTTTGTCTCGCCGTCAGCGGTCTGGAGGGTGAGCGCGAAGTAGTACACGTCCTCCGTGCGCGTGTAACTCATGGGCAGGGTGATACTGTCGGCGGCGGTCACCTTGTTGACAAGTACGCTGTCGTCACCTTCGGCCTGTGAGCGCAGTGTGCTCACGGTGAGCGTGTCACTGCCCAAAGCAGCATCGCCGTCTGCCCATTTGCAGGTGGCCGCCACACGGTTGTTGAGCGGACAGTCTATCGACGAGCAACCCGCTATGGCCAGTGTGGCGGACAAAGGCAGAGCGGCCGACCACTTTTGGATTATCCTTTGAACGTGTCGTCGCATCTCAGCGTGTTTTCTATTTGATAGTCGTTGCGTCCCTGTGAAGAACGGCTTACAAGGTCGCCGATAAATCCGGCCAGGAACAGTTGGGTACCGATCATCATCATGGTCAGTGCGATGTAGAAGTAAGGCGAGTCGGTGATGAGACGCTGGGGAATGTCGTGGGCAAGGCTCCACAGTTTGTCGGCGCCGAGCAACACGACGGCCACAAAACCGATGAGGAACATGATGCTGCCCAAAAATCCGAAGACGTGCATCGGCTTTTTGCCGAAGTTGCTCAGAAACCAGAGCGTGATAAGGTCGAGATAGCCGTTGAAGAAACGGTTGAGGCCGAACTTCGACTTGCCGTACTTGCGGGCTTGATGGTGTACCACTTTCTCGCCGATCTTGTCAAATCCGGCGTTCTTGGCCAAGTAGGGAATGTAGCGGTGCATCTCGCCGTACACCTCGATATTCTTGACCACGTCGCGGCGGTAGGCTTTCAGACCGCAGTTGAAATCGTGCAGATTGTGTATACCGCTGATTTTTCGGGCGGTGGCGTTGAACAGTTTGGTGGGGAGTGTCTTCGACAGGGGGTCGTACCGCTTCTGCTTGTAGCCCGAGACAAGGTCGTAGCCTTCTACGGTGATCATCTTGTAGAGTCCGGGTATCTCGTCGGGCGAATCCTGCAGGTCTGCATCCATGGTGATGACCACGTCGCCTTTGGCTTCCTTGAACCCGCAGTAGAGGGCGGGACTCTTGCCGTAGTTGCGGCGGAACTTGATGCCTTTGACGTGTTCCGACTGGGCGGCGAGTTTTTCTATTACGTCCCATGAGCGGTCGGTCGAACCGTCATTGACAAATATGACCTCGTAGGTGTATCCGTTGGCGTTCATCACGCGCTCTATCCAAGCATACAACTCGGGCAGTGATTCTTCCTCGTTGTATAGGGGTACTACGACTGATATATCCATAGCGTATTGTTTTGTCGTTGTTTGTATTTTCTTTTTGTGGTTGTCTCGGTCCGTCGTCGCTTAGTTCTGGCCATTGCTGCGGCCTACCGACGTACCCTGGCCTCTCCTTGCGCAGACTGCGGCAATGGGCAGACTGACCACGGTTCCGATGCAGATGTTCTGCACCATGAAGGTGAATGCCCATTGTATCGGTGTGGTGGTGGAGATGAGACTGAGGCTCTCCGACAGATCTTCTTTCGAGATGCCGCTGCGCTCATAGAGCGGCATCATGGTGTTGATGGAGTCTGTGAGCATCGTACAGAACGTGCCGTGGTCGAGAAAACGGAAATAGATGTACTGTGCGATGGCGAAAATGACCGCCGCATAGCAAAAAGTATAGACGGAGTAGACATAGCCTCTCCGGAAGGAGATGATGCCGTCGAGGGCGTAGTTGCGGAACTTGCAGAGTCTCCAACTCGTAAAAAAGGGGGTGGCGATGGCCAAAAGACTCCCCATCATGCTCTGCGGCATGCCCAGTACGCAAGCGAAACTGGCTATCCACAACAATGAGAGCAAAGCCCCGTCTTGTCTTGCGAAGGCCTTGACCTGCATGAGACTTTCAATCTTTGTCATTCGTCGAAAATCAAGTGTTTTATAAAACGAATGCAAACTTACACAAAAAAAGTGGATTTTCTGTGTTCTGTGCTTGCTTTTTACCGTTCTTTAAGCATCAGCCGGGTGCTGGCTATGGCAGTTCCTTGGTATTCAAATCTTTTATCGTCACTTATGGCTATAGTGATGTCTCTCGTTACGGAAAAAATGTGTAACTTCGCATCGCAATGATAGATAGAGAAACAGTAGAGAAAATCAAGGACGCGGCCAATATTGTCGACGTGGTGTCTGAGTTTGTCACGCTTCGCAAGGCGGGGGCTAACTATAAGGGCCTGTGCCCGTTCCACGACGAGAAGACACCGTCTTTCATCGTGTCGCCGGCCCGCGGCACCTGTCACTGTTTCGGATGCGGCAAGGGCGGCAATCCTGTCGGTTTCATCATGGAACACGAACAGATGTCCTATCCCGAAGCCCTGCGGTGGCTGGCCGGAAAATACCATATCGAAATCCGCGAACGCGAACTCAGTGATGACGAACGGCGTGAGCAGAGCGAACGCGAGAGTATGTTCATCGTCAACGAGTGGGCTTCGCGTCATTTTCGCGACCTGCTTCACAATCATCCCGATGGTGTGGCCGTGGGCATGCAGTATTTCCGCTCCCGCGGGTTCCGTGACGACGTCATAGAGAAATTCCAGTTGGGATTTGACATTCCCGACCGTCACGCCCTCTCTGCCGCCGCCCAAGGCAAGGGCTACAAGGCTGACTTTGTCGTGGCGACTGGCCTTTGCTACCGCAACGACCGTGGTGAACTGATCGACCGTTTTGCCGGGCGTGTCATCTTTCCGTGGATTGGTGTCAGTGGCAAGGTGGTGGGCTTCGGCGGCCGTCTGCTTGACGCACGTACCAAGGGAGTCAGCCAGAAGTATGTCAACTCGCCCGACAGTGAGATCTATCACAAGGACCGCGAACTCTATGGCATCTGGCAGGCCAAGAAAGCCATTGCCAAGGAAGACCGTGTGTTCATGGTCGAGGGCTACACCGATGTCATCTCCATGCACCAGTG
This sequence comes from Akkermansia muciniphila, assembly GCA_963621665.1. Taxonomy (GTDB): domain Bacteria; phylum Bacteroidota; class Bacteroidia; order Bacteroidales; family Bacteroidaceae; genus Prevotella. Next base: position 11,360 of record CAVFEZ010000038.1, read on the forward strand.
CGGTATAGAAAATGTGGTGGCCAACTCCGGTACGGCTCTTTCCGTACACCAGATACACATGCTCCACCGCTTCACGGGCAACATCACCCTGCTCTACGACGGTGATGAGGCGGGCATACACGCCGCCATGCGCGGTACCGACATGCTGCTCTCCGAGGGCATGAACCTCAAGGTGGTGCTGCTGCCCGACGGCGACGACCCCGACAGTTTTTCGCGCAAACATACGGCAGCCGATTTCCGGAAGTTTATCGAGGAACACCAGAAAGACTTCATCGAGTTCAAGTCCGACCTTCTTCTGCGCAACGAGCGTGATCCGCTGAAACGTTCTGAAGCCATCAACTCGGTAGTAAAGAGCATCTCACTCGTCCGCGACCAGATACTCCGCGATACCTATGTGCACGACTGCGCCGTGCGTCTGCAGATCAGCGAGGCAACGCTCATCAACACGATGAACAAGTTTATTCGCAGTGATCGGGAACAGCGCTATGGCAGTCAGGCGGCTGCACCGGCCGCTCAACAACAGCCGTCATCGAGAATCACTGCTCCGGTCACCCCCATGCAGCAGGCCTCTGAGGTGGAACGTATGCTCATGCAGATGCTGGTGCGCCACGGCGATGCCCCTATTGTGCAGAATGTAGAGGACGATGAGGGAAATCTTGTCTCGCTCAATCTTGCCCAGTATCTCGACTACAACCTCAGTGTCGACGAATTGCAGTTGGGCAATCCGCTCTACCGCAAGATGCTGGCCGAGGCTGTGGCCTACAGCGCGGGCGGCGGCGCGGGCATGGAGCAGTTTCTTGTCCATCATGACGATATCGACATCAGCCGTGAGGCGGCGGCGCTCTGTGCCGACCGCTACCACCTGACTGACGGCAGCGGAAAGGAGCGCGATGACGTGTCGCTCGATGATGCCGACCGCGCTGTGGTAGAGCAGGACCGTCTCGATGCGCTCCGGCAGCAACTCGACCATCTGCTCAACGACTTCCGCATGGACTATCTTGAACAGCGTCTCCGTACGCTGCAAAGCGAGATTGCCGGCGCTTCAGCCGATGCAGACCGACTTCGAGAACTGCTGCAGGAATACAAGACCATGCACGAACTGCGCAGCCGGTTGGCCGCCCTTCTGGGCAATAACATTATCGTGTAGAATTTCACATTAGGTGGACTTTGATATTCCCACCGCAAACATACTCATGTATTACATAGAAAAAACCTTTGAAGTGTCGGCCAGTCACCGGCTGACCCTCTCCTACGAAAGCAAATGCTCGCAGATGCACGGACACAACTGGCGCATCACCGTCTTTTGCCGGTCGCGCGAACTCAATGCCGACGGTATGGTTGTCGATTTCACCGAGGTGAAGCGACGGGTGATGGAGCAACTCGACCACCGCAATCTCAACGAGGTGCTGCCCTTCAATCCCACAGCGGAGAATATCGCCCGCTGGACAGTAGACCAAGTGCCGCATTGCTACAAGGCCATCGTTCAGGAGAGTGAAGGCAATAGGGCTATATACGAATGTGACGAATGAAACGGGTCAACGATATCTTCTATTCCCTTCAGGGAGAGGGACGGCATACGGGACGCGCCGCAGTGTTTGTACGCTTTGCCGGATGCAATCTGCGCTGCTCATTCTGTGACACCGATTTCTCGGCCTATCGCGAGATGAGCGACAGGGAGATTGTGGAGGAGGCCTGCCGTTATCCGACCCGCTTTGTGGTGCTTACGGGTGGCGAACCTACGCTGCAAGTCGATGCCTCGCTCATCGACGCTTTCCATGACCGCGGCTTTTATGTGGCGATGGAGAGCAATGGTACGCACCGCCCTCCTGAAAATCTCGACTGGCTGACCTGCTCGCCCAAACAGAGCGTGGCCATCAGCGAGTGTGACGAACTCAAGTGTATCTTCGACGGGCAGTCGCCGCTCTGCGATGCGGACATCAAGGCCCGCTATCGCTATCTCCAGCCCTGCGATGTGGGCGATGCCGAGCGCAATGCCGCCATCACCGCTCAGTGCGTGGAGTATATCAAGCACCATCCGCAGTGGCGGCTGTCGCTGCAGACCCATAAACTTATCGGATTCAAATGACCATCTACGTGCATTGGATATTCTACCTGCTCTATCTCGCCATTGTGGTGGTAACGGTGGTGACGGTATTGCTCGACAACCGTCAACCTGCCAAGACGATGGCTTGGGTGCTGGTGCTGTCCTTTGTACCGATAGTGGGATTTGTACTCTATTTCTTCTTTGGCCAAAATACGCGGAAAATGCGTTTTATCGGCCAGCGCAGTCTCGACAAACTTACGCGCCGCTCGATGCTCGAATTTGTAGAGCAACGTGATCTTCGCGTACCCGAATCTTGCCGGGCACTGGTGCAACTCTTTGCCAACCAAAGCCTGTCGCTGCCTTTCAAGGACAATGAGGCGGACATCTACACCGACGGGCACTCCTGTTTTCTTTCTATGATTGCGGCCATCGGCCAGGCCCGCCGTCATGTACATCTCGATGTGTACATCTTCGACGATGACCCGCTCGGTCGGCTCATGGCTGACGTGCTCATTGACAAGGCACGTCAGGGCGTGGAGGTCAGACTGATCTGCGACGATGTGGGATGTTGGCGTGTCAAGACCCGTTTCTTTGAGCGGCTGCGGGCCGGCGGCGTTGATGTGCGGATGTTCATGCCTGTGAAGTTTCCGGCTTTTACCAGCAAGGTGAACTACCGCAACCACCGCAAATTGTGTGTCGTCGACGGCGAGACCGCCTTCATCGGGGGCATGAATATCGCCCTCCGCTATGTGAAGGGTACGGGCCGTCAGCCTTGGCGCGACACCCATCTGCGTCTGCGGGGTGGGGCGGTGTATGCCGTGCAGAGCGCATTTCTGGTCGACTGGTATTTTGTCAGTCGCACGCTGGTCACCGACCGCAAGTATTATCCGCCCCTTCGCGGTGACATCCACAACGACTGCCTGGCGCAGGTGGTCACCAGCAGTCCTGTTGCCAAGTGGCCGGACATCATGCAGGGCTATGTGCGCATACTGATGCAGGCCCGCCGCTATGTGTACATGGAAACGCCCTATTTTCTTCCTACCGAACCGGTATTGTTCGCCTTGCGCACGGCCGCGCTTGCCGGAGTCGACGTGCGGTTGGCCATACCGCGCCACAGTGATGCACGCTTGCTCACTTGGGCAAGCATCTCTTACATCCTCGATGTTGTGGAGGCCGGTGTGAAAGTGTATTTTTATACGCCGGGTTTCAATCACAGCAAACTGCTCGTGTGTGATGATACCCTTTGTACGTGCGGGTCTGCCAATATCGATTTCCGTAGTTTTGAAAATAATTTCGAGGCCAATGTCTTTTTCTACGACAAGACAATGGCGCTTCGCATGAAACAGGTGTTCATGGACGACCTGCAGCACTGTGTGCCGCTGGAAGATGCGACGCTCCTGCTGCGTCGTCCCTTCCTGCGCCGCCTTTGGGAGTCGATTGTCCGTCTTCTTTCGCCGTTGCTTTGACCGTCTTGCTGAATGCTGGATGGAAAAAAGGAGTACAACCTGTATAGTTGTGCGGATTTTTCATTAACTTTGCACAATAGGGTTAGCGATTTTTATCTACAATTACCATAGTTACACATGCAGATTTCAATCAAAAAGCAAGATGTCAAGAGCCAGGCCAAGGATCTCTTCTTCATCTTTTTGGGTATTTTGTCCTACTCTGTGGGCTATACCGCTTACTTTCTTCCTGAGAAAGTTGTCATGGGTGGTGTGTCGGGTATTTCGGCATTGCTCTACTATGCCTTCTCCCTGCCGCCGAGCATTACCATCTTTGTGCTCAATGTCACAATGTTGATGATTGCCGCCAAGGCGCTCACCCGGCAGTTTATCGTCCGAACCATTATCGGTGTGGCCATGATGTCTGTCATCGTCGGTGTGCTGCAACCTTTCTTTGCCGCTCATCCCATCATCACGCCTGGAGAGGATAAGTTCATGCATGTACTCATCGCCGGTATGCTGGGCGGTGCCGGACTGGGCTTGGTGTTCTCTCACAACGGATCGACTGGTGGTACCGACATTATCATCGCCCTGCTCAACAAGTATTTCCGGGTGAGTTTCGGACGTGCCATGCAGTTTATTGATACCGCCATCATCTGCTCCTCGTACATTCTTTTTCATAGTGTTGAGACCATCGTCTATGGTATCGCCTTCACGCTGGTGGCCAGTTATGTGTGCGACTATGTGGTCAACGGTACCCGTCAGACCGTACAGTTCCTCATCATCTCCAAACACTACAAGGAGATAGCCGATACCATCAACCACAAGGTGCGCCGCGGCGTGACCCTCATCGAGGGACGTGGCTGGTATTCGCAGCAAGAGGTCGATATGCTTATCGTACTCACCCGTAAGTACGAGTCGCAGGAAGTGTTCCAATACATCAATGAGATAGATCCGGGGGCTATGGTGTCGCAGACTTATTGCCATGGCGTATTCGGAGAAGGATTTGACAAAATCAAGTAAGGGAAACGTTTGCCGTCTTTCCGGACAACGCTTTCCACATATTTATTCATGAGGTGCGCACTGTCGTTGTGTGCACCGTAAGACAGTGTTATTTTATGAAAGAATTGGAGAAAGAGGCGATGGTGCTGCCTGAAAACGCATTTACAGAATTGAAGGAGGGGGAGGAATACCATCCGATACTCGACCCCTCGAAGACTTATCCGGAAGTCAATCTATGGTCGGTGACCTGGGGTATCGTCATGGCTGTCGTGTTCTCGGCTGCCGCAGCCTATTTGGGCTTGAAGGTCGGACAGGTGTTTGAGGCCGCCATTCCCATCGCCATTATTGCCGTGGGTGTGTCGACTGCCACCAAGCGCAGCAAGGCGCTCGGTGAGAATGTCATCATACAGAGTATTGGCGCTTGTTCCGGTGCCGTAGTTGCCGGTGCCATCTTCACGTTGCCCGCCATCTATATCCTGCAGGCCAAGTATGGTGAAGCCATGACCGCCTCCTTCCTGCAGATCTTCCTTGCATCGGCCCTTGGCGGTGTGCTGGGTATCTTGTTCCTCATTCCTTTCCGCAAGTATTTCGTGAGCGATATGCACGGCAAGTATCCTTTCCCCGAGGCCACGGCCACCACACAGGTGCTCGTGTCGGGCGCAAAGGGTGGCGACCAGGCCAAACCGCTGCTCCTCGCTGGCCTTGTCGGCGGACTCTACGATTTCATCGTGGCCAGTTTCGGATGGTGGAACGAAAACTTCACCAGCCGTGTGGTAGGGTGGGGATGCGACCTCGCCGACAAAGCCAAACTTGTGTTCAAAGTCAATACCGGCGCAGCCGTGCTCGGTCTCGGCTATATTGTAGGTCTGAAGTACGCCCTTTATATCTGTTTCGGATCGCTGGCCGTATGGTGGCTCATCGTTCCGGGTATGTCAGTCTTGTTTCATGACCAAGTGCTCAACGCCTGGGATCCTTCCATCACCGACACCGTGGGTGCCATGTCGCCCGAGGCCATCTTCAAGTCTTATGCCCGCAGTATCGGTATCGGTGGTATTGCCATGGCCGGCATCATCGGCATCATCAAGAGTTGGGGCATCATCAAGAGTGCCGTCGGACTGGCTGCCAAGGAACTCAAGGGCTCAAGCACGGTCAGCACCGATGTGAAGCGCACCCAGCGCGACCTCTCGTTCAAGATTATTGCCGTCGGTTCGTTGGCCTGCATTCTGCTGACCTTCGTCTTCTTCTGGTTCGGCGTGATGGACGGCAATCTGCTTTTCGCTGTCATTGCCATCCTGCTCGTGGCCGTCATTGCCTTCCTCTTCACTACCGTGGCAGCCAATGCCATTGCCATCGTGGGTAGCAATCCTGTGTCGGGCATGACACTGATGACCCTCATCTTCGCTTCTGTTGTGATGGTGGCCGTCGGACTCAAAGGCCCCGGCGGTATGCTTGCCGCCCTCATCATGGGTGGTGTGGTATGTACTGCACTGTCAGTGGCCGGCTCGTTTATCACCGACCTCAAGATCGGTTACTGGCTGGGTTCCACCCCAAAGAAGCAGGAAGGATGGAAATTTCTCGGTACGCTCGTAAGTGCTGCCACCGTGGGCGGTGTGATGATGCTGCTCAACGAAACCTACGGTTTCGCTTCCGGATCGCTTGCCGCACCTCAGGCCAATGCGATGGCTGCCGTCATCGACCCGCTGATGAACGGTGTCGGTGCGCCGTGGTTGCTCTACGGCATCGGCGCTGTGCTCGCCATCATCCTCACCTACTGCAAGATACCCGCCTTGGCCTTTGCCTTGGGTATGTTTATCCCGCTCGAACTCAATGTGCCTCTCGTTGTCGGCGGAGCCATCAACTGGTACGTCACTTCCCGCTCGAAGGATGCGCAGGTCAACCGCGACCGTGGTGAGAAGGGCACGCTTATCGCCAGCGGATTTATTGCCGGCGGTGCGCTGATGGGCGTGGTGAGCGCTCTGCTGAAGTTCGGCGGCATCGAGGTCTCTGTAGCCGACAGCTGGTGGGCCAACCCCTTGTCTGAGGTTTGCTCGCTCATCGCCTATATCTGTTTGATTGTCTATTTCGTGCTGGCTACCCGCCCGTCAAAGAAGTGATGGCATGCTGACAAAAGGAAGAAACAAGTTTTCGGCCAAGGAAATCAAGGAGATTGGCCAGTTGCTGCGCTTGAAGAATGCATCCAACCGTGCCAAGCAGAAAGAGATACGCCATGTCTTGCGTGTCGACTATGAGTTTTTGATTTCCGATTTCAATGAGCCGGGCAAGGCCTTTGGCGAGCAAGAACTCGATGATTGTCTCCGTCGGGGTGCCATACAGATACTCGACGATGCCACCATCGCCGCTATGCGCGAAAAACGTGCCCGCGACAAGGCCCGCGATGCGGAAGCCCGTGAGCGTGAGGCCGTCGCCAGCGGCGAAGCCACCGATTGGCAGGAAGCCCTTCGGGAGTGGAACCGTCTGACGGGTACTGAGGAGCAAGGCGGTGACGAGGGGCAATAGGTGTCGGAGCGGACCGTTTTTATATTGGTGTCCGGTAAAGTTTTTATATATCGTAGTAAGGTACTGGATATATCTTCAATGTAAAGATTTTTGATATATGGGACTTACTTTCGACCATTGTGTGATTCGCTATTCGTTGCCCCTGTAAGGGGCGCAGATTACAGGATAGGACCTCGGCCCTATCTCTCCTCGCTATTCTAAATATAGCCCCTGTAAGGGGCGCATATTTCAATCTCTTACAATGAATTATGCGCCCCTTATAGGGGCATTGTTTGAGAAAAATACGTAAAAACGTAGGGGCGAGCCCCTACGCTATAGTCTGTCGTCCCCACGGGACTCGCAGGTTGCGATGTTTTTACCGGACACCATTGGTTTTGATACAGTCGTATCGGCAGGTGTTGAAGAATTTTAGCAAGTGGTTCATGAAGGGTGTGAGGTGTACGTCATGTTGCCTGTTGTAGGTGTCTACGCGCAGCAGGCACTGCGAGACATACAGTCGGCGCTTGGCCCTTGTCATGGCGACATAGAATTTGCGGGCATCCTCAGCCAACAGTCGCTCGTCGTTGCGGCTGTAGTAGTTGGGTATGCGTCCTTCTACGGCATCGAAGATGATGACGTTGTCGAACTCCAGTCCTTTGGCCTTGTGTATGGTCGTGACGAATATCCGGTCGTCGATGCTTTGGCTGTTGCACAGGTCGGCCTCCTTCAGTGTGTTGATCTCCATGAGGTGACGGTCGATCTGCGTATGCAGTGACGGTTCGTCTTCGCCATGTATGAGGTCTTGGGAGAGATAGTCGGCGATATACCCGATATTCTCAACTTCGCAGATTGTACCCTCATCGACGAGGCGGCGGTAGAAGCCAAGCAGTTCGTCGACCAACACAGGACGGCCATTGGCCATCCCTTCCTGTCGGTAAAGTCTTGCAATACCTTCCGCATAGCATTCGCCGTAGTTGCGCCGGAATGTTTCTACGCGGTGTTTCACGTTGGGGCTTGACAGATATTCGCGTTGTGAGGCGATGATACCTTCGCCCTTGTCGTGGCAGTGGCGCACGACGCTGCACGTGGCATATACGTCGTCGTCGGCCAAGTGGGTGTTGCTTCCTTCGAGGCCAAGGGCTGTGAGGAGGTATTTCAGTTTGTGCTGTTTGAGTTCCGGCTCGAGCAACCTCACGAGTCGCAGCGAGTCGAAATAGTGCGGATGTAGTTTTTTGAGGTTGATGTCGGGACAGTACCGGCGCAGGTTGTGGTCGAGAATATTGTAGTCGTAGTCGGCGTTATGGCCGAGGAGAATGCCGCTTGAGGCATATTCCATAAATTGCCGCAAAGCTTCGGCTGGTGCAAGCAGTCGGTGGTGTTTGCGCTCTTCGATGATGGGGTTGGGAATATCGCCCAAGAAGGCAGGAATCTCCCGCTTCGTGTCAATGTAGAGTGACAGCGCCGATCCTTCCACTATCTTTCCCTGCCGCATCTTGACGGCCGCAATCTGTACGATGTCGTCGTGGAACACGTCGAGTCCGGTGGTCTCTGTGTCGAATACGATAAGTTCCTGTTCATCGTAGGTGCGCACGAACGACTGCACATAGGTGTCGCTGCCGTCGTACCTGAGCAGGTCGGCAGGCGAGACGGCACGGTCGAGCAGGTCGCGTACCATCTTGCGGGCGCTGGCATTCTCGTGTACCGCCTTCACTCCCTTGAGTATGCGTGCCCACGCCATAAAGTTGCATTCGCTGGCCAGCACGCCCAGGTGGGCCAGCAGGAGTTTCACTTCCGTTTGGGCGAAAAGATCGCTTCCCGATACCTTGAAATGCTTGAGATGCTGGGCGGTCAGTTCTGCGCTGATGTCCTCTGCATCGCGGTTGGAACTGACGATGATGGCTGTTGCCTCGCCGGGATAGTTGGCGTAGAGTTGTCCGGCAAACTGGGCCACGTCGCGCACCTCACTGTCGGGTGTGTCGCTGTAGAGTATGCTCAGCTCGTTGCCCTGACGTACGGCCTCATGCGTAGTCGTTGGCAGTAGGGTGGGGTCGATGTGGAGCACTTCGGCGGCATAGGTATTGAATACGTCGAGCAGGTATTTCGGTGACCGGTGGTTGACTTGCAGGTGATGAAGATTCTTCCCACACCGTTGGCGGAGCATGGTGAGTGTGTCCATCTTGGCCCCCATAAACGAGAAGATGGCCTGTTGTTCGTCGCCGAGATACATGACCGTGTCAAGCGGATCGGCCGTGAGCAGGTCGATGATAGACATCTGCAGTGGATTGAGGTCCTGTACCTCGTCGACTTGTATCCACGCGTATCGGTGGTACTGCCGCTCGTCATCGTGGAGCAGGGTGTCGTAGGTGATGATGAGCAGGTCGTTGAAGTCAAGCAACCTGTTTTCCCGCTTGTACTCCTCATACTGTCGGGCAAGTGACATTCTGCGCAGAAGTCTGGCACCCAATTGCTGCTGGCCGTAGTCGAAATGCTCGCTGCGCACGACATCAATGTAGTAGTCGGCGTGATCGTAGATATCGGTCATGGCATCTGCGTCGAACGTCATGTGCTGTACCTCGCATATCCTGCGCATCGTGCCGACATCCTCGCGTGAGATGCATTCCGGATGCGTACGCACAGCCTTGTCATGTCTGCGGCGTATCTGACTCATGAAGTTGGCCAGATGGAACACGCCGGCATACTCTCGTCGGCGGTGGTAATTGGTGATGACTGCATATTCGTCTTCATTGAGAAAGCGGGCGAGTATGCTTACGGCGTCATCCTCGTCGAGCACTGACGATTCGGCGGCGATGATGCCATTGGTAAAGAGAAACCGGGAGCAGAACCGGTGTACGTTGCCGACATAGACGTTGTCGACGTCGTCGTCACCGATATTTGTGAGTATACGTTCTTTCATGCCGCGTGCTGCGCGGTTGGTGAAGGTCAGACAGAGCATATCGCTGTAGTCGGTGCCTTGTGCGTGTGCCTGGCGTATACGCTCGGTGAGTATCTGTGTCTTTCCGCATCCCGGAGGTGCGAGTACCAGGTGGTGTCCGGTATGTACTTGAATTACCTTCCGCTGGCTGTCATCGGGTGTCCATGTGGTGTCGGTGGTCATGGGTGTGGTTGCGTTTGGGTGCAAAGGTGCAAAAAACAACCGTATGCTTTGTCCACGGTGATGGAAAGCATACGGTGTGCATTTTTGAAGAGGATAACTTGTTTTTTCACCATCACTTATTCGAATGTGATCTGCCCGAAGAAATCGGGGCGGTGGAAATCGGGCTTCGCTATGTCAATCTTGTTCCACGAAAGGAAGTGAGGCTGGGCCAGCAGATCGCCGCACTTGTAGAAGTTGGCGGTCGCGGTCATACCGTCGAATGAGGTGATGTGGTGCTTGAAGAATGCCGTTGCTGGTAAGACGATGGCGAGATGCCATGTGGTCTTTTCCTTGCGCTCTTCAAAGGGGGCGGTACCGAGCGAGGCGTAGCGGCTGATGCTTTGCATCACTTCAGCGGGTGCTTTCTCGCGGCCCTCTCTTCCGGCTCCGCAGCAGAGCAAAATGCGTCCGGCGCAGTTGCTTTCCACATTATAATATGTAGCATTGCCTTCGGGGGAGAAGAAAAACTCGCAGCAGGCGTCCTCCCATACCCGTCCGTGGTCGCTTGCGGCGACGGCACGCACGCTGTCTTCGGTGACGGCATATTCTATGAGAATGCTGTTGCCGGTGTGGGCGATGCGGAACTTTACGTCGGGTGTGTAAGGCCACTCTTCAGCCCAGTCGGCGATGTCGATAGGCTGCCATGCGATGTGTGCCCCGTCCATGAGGCTACATACATCAACTGCCGCCACGGGTGCGGCGGCAGTGATTTTCTTGACGTTGAGTTGTTTTTGCATAAAACTCACGTTGTCGTATTAGATGTTCTCCTTCTCGATATCCTTGAAGTAGCGGTAGGTGCTCACCTTCAGGTCGTCGGTGGCAGCCTCGTCGGCTACGATGATACCGTGCTGGTGCATCTGCAGTACGCTGATGGTCCACATCTGTGTGACAGGACCTTCTACGGCTGCCTGCAGGGCGCGGGTCTTGTTGTGTCCGTTGACGAGAATCATCACTTCGCGGGCGGCCATCACAGTGCCGACACCTACGGTCAGTGCGTGCTTGGGCACCTTGTTGACATCATTGTCGAAGAAGCGCGAGTTGGCCACGATGGTGTCGGTGGTCAGGGTCTTCACACGGGTGCGTGAGGTCAGCGAACTGCCCGGCTCGTTGAAGGCGATGTGTCCGTCGGGACCGATGCCGCCGATGAAGAGGTCGATACCTCCGGCTTCTTCGATCATCTGCTCATAGTGGGCGCACTCGGCTTCCAGGTTCTCGGCGTTTCCGTTGAGGATGTGGATGTTCTCCTTCGGGCAGTCGATGTGGTTGAAGAAGTTGGTGGCCATGAAGGAGTGGTAACTCTCAGGGTGAGACTCGGGCAGACCTACGTACTCGTCCATGTTGAAGGTCAGCACGTTCTTGAAGGATACCCGTCCTTGCTTGCAGGCTTCAGCCAGGGCATGGTACATGCCGATGGGTGACGAACCGGTAGGCAGACCCAACACAAACTTGTGGTCGGGGGTGGGGTTGAACTTGTTGATGCACTCAATGACGTGCTCTGCAGCCCATTGCGACATCTTGTCGTAGTCTTTTTCGATGATTACTCTCATATTGGTATTATGTTTATGGAATATTTGTTGTTCAGGCTTTTCGCTTTTTTGCGGGATGTTTTTAGGTCTTGGAAAAATATAAGGCATACAAGGGTGCCGCCTATCTTATGCAAAGATACACAATCCTATGCTATCAGTCAAATATGTGGCGATAAAAAATATTTGGGCGGGATTTGAAAACGGGGAAAATGGGGCGGATATTCTTGATAAGAATTTTTTTCTCTTTAGGCTAACAAGAATTTTTGCTTGATCCACACGCTTTTGCAGGTGTCCCGCATATGGATCGTAAAGGTTGTCTGCCGTTCCAGTGAATGACTTGGTTTTATGATAAAAACCTTGAGTTTCGGATTGGGAATTTATACTTGAATGTATGCCCCCGAAGGGGACGGCAAGTCCGAAGTTGGGTAAAACAATAGTATTCGGGCCGAAAGACTCGAGTATTCAAGGCCGAATACTGCTGTATTCAAGGCCGAATACTACAGTGGTTTGGCCCGAATACTACGGTATTCAAGGCCGAATACTGACGCCAAACGCTCCTATCCGTCAATTGATACGGGAGATATACGTGCCATCAAAGGACGTTTTTATTGATTCTTCAAGTTTTCTCTGCTTTTATCTGTGCATTTGACGGAGAACCGGGGAACGTGGGCAGGTCGCCTTGGGTTATCAATGACTAAAATACGGTTTTCTCTATGATATTAGGCGTATTCTATGCCGCCTTCACCGTCTTGCTCTTCCTGGCGTGCCGTGCGACCACCAGCCCGAAGTACAGGGCGGCGATGGCTGCGATGGCTGCGCCGAAATAGCCGATGGCGGCGATGGAGACGTGGGTCACGACGGCACCGCCGATAAAGGCGCCGCTGCCGATGCCGAGGTTGAAGAGGCCCGAGAAGATGGACATGCCGATAGAGGTGGCATCGGCCGACGTGTTCTTGATGATGGTGTCCTGGAAGGCCACGTTGAAGGCCGTGGCTGCGGCACTCCATACGATGCAGACGGCCACGACATATACGAAATGTGCAGAGGCGGCATGCAGGGCCAGCAGACTGGTCGCAACGCACGCAATGCTGACCGTGATGAATGCCAGCGGCCGCATCGGGTAGAAACGGGAGAATATGACGCTGCCTAAGGCACCGGCCGCACCGAATATGGTGAGTGTCAGTGTCACGGTGTCGCCGCCCATGTGGGCGATCTGTCCGAGGAAGGGCTCGATGTAACTGTAGCCTACATAGTGGCCGGTGGCGAAGAATACGGTCACGAAAAAGACACCCGTGAGTACGCGGTTGCGCAGCAGGGCCGGCATCTTGCGTATGGAGAACGTGTCGCGGGTGGGCATCTTAGGAAATACAATGGCGATAAACAGGGCGATGGCCGTGGCGATGACTGCAATGCAGAAGAAGGTGGTGCGCCATCCGACATACATGCCGATGACACGGCCCAAGGGCAGACCGACAACCATCGCTATCGATGATCCCATCGCTACCGTGCTCAGCGCAACGGCACGCTTGCTCTCGGGTACGGCACGGACAGCCATCGGTGAGGCGATGGACCAAAAGATGGAGTGGGCGCAGGCAACACCGATACGTGAGGCCATCAGCCAACCGTAGGTTATGGCTACGGCTGAGAATACATGACTTGCGATGAACAGGACGATGATACCCAATAGCAACCGCTTCATCTCCATACGGCAGACGGCCAGCATCAGCGGCAGCGACAACAGGGCCACCATCCAGGCGTATACCGAGATGAGCATTCCGGCCTTGGCCTCACTGATACTGAAGTCGCCGGCGATGTCGCTCAGCAAGCCGATGGGCATAAATTCGGAAGTGTTGAATACAAAGGCGCAGAAGGTCAGTCCGACTACGGGCAACCAGTCGCGGAGGGTCATCTTGTTATCCATTTTTTATATAAGAACAAAACCTATAATAAGAGAAAAAACCAATTGAAGAAAAAATCTGCTGCAAAGTTACGGCATTTTCGTAGAAGGGTAAAATGTGAAAACGGTTAACGACTGTTAAAGGCTGATGCGAGACCGGAAGGCTTGCGGCGTTTTGCTTACTTTTGCACCGCTTTTTCCGCCTGTTCGTGTATTGGCATGGTGGACAGAAGCATCGGTAGAACACAGATTGATAAAGATGAAAAAAGTAGACCGACAGATACTCCATATCGCCCTTCCGTCCATCGCGTCGAACATCACCGTGCCTCTGCTCGGGCTGGTCGATACGGCCATTGTCGGTCACATGGGCAATGCGGCCTATATCGGAGCCGTTGCCGTAGGAAGCATGATCTTCAACGTGTACTATTGGGTGTTCGGCTTTTTGCGTATGGGCACGAGCGGCATGACATCGCAGGCGCTGGGCCGGCGTGATTTGCCGGAGGTCGTGCGTCTGCTGTTGCGGTCGCTGGCGGTGGGCGGTATGGTGGCGCTGTTGCTGATAGTGTTGCAGTCGCCCTTGTTCACGCTGGCCTTGTCGGTCATCCGTCCTTCGACGGATATCCTTCCGGTAGTCACCGCCTATTACAATATCTGTATCTGGGGCGCACCGGCTATGCTCTGTCTGTATGGTCTGACGGGATGGTATATCGGTATGCAGAATACGCGCATACCGATGGTGGTGGCCATTGTGCAGAATGTGGTGAACATAGTGGCGAGCCTTTCCTTCGTCTATGGACTGGATATGAAGGTGGAAGGCGTCGCCTTGGGGACCCTGGTAGCGCAGTATGCCGGGTTGCTTTGTGCGGCGGGCATGCTGATGGCCGGTTACGGCCGGTTGCGTACCTATGTGTCGTGGTCGGGCCTTTTTGTCCGTGCAGCGATGATGCGGTTTTTCGGTGTCAACCGCGATATCTTCCTGCGTACGCTGTTTCTTGTCGCCATCAATCTGTTTTTCCTTTCCGCCGGAGCCTCGCAAGGTACGGTCGTGCTGGCTGTCAATACGTTGCTCATGCAGTTGTTCACCCTCTTCTCTTATGTGATGGACGGTTTTGCTTACGCGGGCGAGGCCCTTTGCGGCCGGCACAAGGGAGCCGGCAATGGTGCGGCGCTCGGTCATGCGGTGCGTCGGTTGTTTTTCTGGGGCGCTTCGTTGGCTGTGGTCTATACGTTGGCCTATGCTTTGGGCGGACCGTCTTTCCTGGGCTTGCTCACCGATGAAGCGGAGGTCATCCGTGCTTCCGGCCCTTACTTTCCGTGGGCGGTGCTCATCCCGTTGGCAGGTATGGCTGCATTTATCTGGGATGGCGTCTTTATCGGTCTGACCGCCACACGCGGTATGCTGGTTTCGTCGGCGACGGCAGCCGTCATGTTCTTTGTCGTGTACGGTCTTCTTTCTCCCACGATGGACAATCATGCACTGTGGCTGGCGTTCATTGTCTACCTCGCCGTGCGCGGCGCAGCGCAGACCGTGATGTACCGATACAAGAAGTGCGGTCTCCAACGGCCGTAGCCGTAGCGGGACCGCACGCTTGGTGAGGGGAAATGTACACTAATTACTGTATCACGCGCTCGTTGCCCGAAGCGCTGATGGCCGTCGTGCTGATCTGGCTCGACTTGCGGGTGCAGTATTTGAAGGTGGCGCTCTTCTCGCCGCTGTAAGACATCCATTTCAGCGTCAGATCGACGGTCTGCCCCTTGGTGTCGGGCAACTGGTCGAGACGGAAAGCCACAACGCTCGTACCCCATTGTCCGGATGTCTCGCCCTTGGCGTCATGGTAGAAGGTCACCTCATACTTGCCGTCCTTTCCGGTGTTGACAAGGTTGACGATGTGGCGTGCCGATCCGCCCCATCGCGTGGCGACCTGCATGGTGAGGTATCCGTCTTCGCTGACTGTCCAGTTGCGCATGACCTCAACGGGATCCTGCCGGTAGGTCTGCACATTGGCATCGCCCTTGTCGGCGGCCATGTTCTTGGTCAGGATGCTGTCCATCCAGTTGACGTGTACCAGATAGTGCCGTCCGGTAGTTCCGAGCTTCTTGATTTCCTGTATGTTGGTGAAGGCGCGTACCTCTTTTTTACCGTAAGGCGATGTCTTCATGTTGTCGGCCGATAGGGTAGTGGAATCGTCGAGTTGCATGTAGAAACTGTCGGTTGCGGCCACGGGTTTGACCGTCACGATAGCATTGGGAATGTATGTGGGGTCGTAGTCATTGTTGTTGTCGTCTGAGCAGGAGGTCAGTGCCATGCCCGATATGCCCATACACAGGGTGAGAACCCATAAAAGTCTTGTTCTTTTCATTTCTGTTCTTCTTTTTTGTTCGTCTATGGAGTAAATGCACGGCGGTCGCCAATCTTGTATCTGCATATATTAAATTGTGTGAATTGTTTTGGCTGTTGGGATTTTTAACCTTACCTTTGCACCGCTTTTGAGCCTTAATGAAATGCGGCAATAGCTCAGTTGGTAGAGCACAACCTTGCCAAGGTTGGGGTCGCGGGTCCGAGTCCCGTTTGCCGCTCCATTATTCTTTTATTATTATTCTACGATGCCGCAATGGTGGAATTGGTAGACACGAGGGACTTAAAATCCCTTGGCCAGTAATGGCTGTGCGGGTTCGAGTCCCGCTCGCGGCACTTTC
>CAVFEZ010000039.1:0-27616 GCA_963621665.1 Akkermansia muciniphila
GTACGTTGAGCGTCTCCAAGTCTTTGCGCGAGCGCACGGTGGTGTTGGCCAGTTCCAAGAGGATGATGATGCCGGCCGGCACGAGCAGACCGACAAGGAAGGCGATCATATAAACCATGCTGCTCACAGGTGTGGTGGCACCGCCGCCGGCGTGGGCCGGCTCTACAATCTTGGTGTTGTAGGCGGTGAAGGCCTGCGACATCTCGTTCTCCTCACGCTTTTGCAGGAGGAAGGTGTAGAGCGTCTCCTTCACCTTCTGCTGGCGTTCCTCAGAGACAAGGAACTGCGCCTGCTTGGGGTTGGCGGCAATCTTGGCGTTGGCAGCGGCCTTGTTGCTCTGCGAACTGCTCTGCTGGGCCTGCAGGAGGGCAATCTCGTTGTCAAGGGTGTGGATGATGGCGTGGCGCATGACACCGAGGCTGGCGTCAAGATCCATCACGATGGGGTTCTGCTCGGAGGAGTTGGCGACAAACTTGTTGCGCTTGAGCAGCATCTCGTTGTACTCGGCGATCTGCGACTGTATGCTCGAGTTGGTGAGCCCGGCGTTGGAGGGCAGCAACTGGTTGTTGTGCTTCTCGTCGACGAGGTTGGCACGGATGTAGCGTGCCATGTAGATCTGGTTGCTCAGCTGGTGGCTCTCCTCGGTGGCGGCGGTGCTCTGGCTCATGGCCTGTGCGCCGAGCGCGGTCACGTCGGGCATGAGGTTGCGCGACTTGTAGTTGGAGATGGTATTGTCGAAATGGCCCAGTTCGCCTTCAATCACCGACAGACGGTCTTTGATGAAGTCGTTGGTGGCGAGCGTCATGCGGTTGCGCTCCTTCACCCAAGCCTCGTTGTAGACGGCGATGAGGGTGTTGAGCACGTCGTTGGCGCGGGCGATGCTCTGGTCACGGTAGGAGATATTGAGCACGGAGGAGTTTTTCACACCGACCTCCACGGCCAGCGATCCGCGCACGCGGCCGACGGCCGCCCGCTTGCTGATGCGCACCACGTCGATCTCGTCGGTCGTACCCTTGGTGTAGAAGGGCGACGGAGCAATGGTCACCTCGCCGATGGGCAGCTTCACCGTCTTGCCGAGGCGGGCGGTGAGCGTCTGGCTGAAGGTCTGGCCATGGCGCTGCATATCGCTCACCTCGCACTGGCCGTCGGCCAGCAGGCGGAGGTGGAAGGCGGCCGACTCGGCATCGTCGAGGCCGTGGAAGGTCACGGTGACGGGCAGGTTGAGCCCATAGGCCACCTGGTCCTTGAGCGTGCCGGCATGGAAATAGTTGACATCGAGGTGCAGACGGTCGACCACCTCCTCAGCCAATGGCGAGGAGGTGATGAGTATCTGCTCGTTGATGAGGTTGGACGATGTACCCTCGTCGACACCCATCTCACGCAGTTGCCGCTCGGCAGAGGACGAGCTGCGGTTGTTTTCGTCCTGCTTGATGAGGATGCTGGCCGTGCTGGAGTAGGTCTTGGGCGTGGTGCCGATGTACCACATGGCGTAGCCCATGGTGATGACGAGCGAGAGCACGAACCACTTCCACTGGGACAGGCAGAGGAAGAGGATGTCGCGGGCTTGTGCCAGCACGTTGGTCTGATTGGCCGTAGCCTTCGGGGCGGCGGTTCCTGTCCCTTGGGTGGTGACGGGGGCTGAATCCATTTTTCGTTGCATAACTGATGGTGCGTTATGAGATTGGGTAAAAACCTTATTTTACTTTACAAGGAAGTTGACAATGGTGATGGCAAACGAGGCCAGACCCATCCAGAAGCCGGGGGTGCTGAAGAGGTTGGAGGTGGGGGTAGACTCGTTGGCACGCTTCTGCGACGGTTCTACATAGACGATGTCGTTCTGCTGGATGTAGAAGGCGGGCGAGGCGTAGACGCTGCGGGCATCGGTGAGGTCGATGCGGTAGGGGGTCTGCACGCCGTTCTCGGTGCGCAGCACGGTGACATTCTCGCGGCGGCCGTCGATGGTGAGGTCGCCGGCCTCGGAGATGGCTTCAAGGATATTGAGTTTGTCGCGGGTGAACTCAATGCGTCCCTTCTTGCCCACTTCGCCGAGTGCATAAAAGCCCATGTCGGCATACTCTACGGTGACGACGGCATCGCGCACCAGACTGCCCGAGAGCAGGCGGTACTTGATCTCGTTGGACACCTCCTGACGGGTTTTGCCCTGAACGGGTATCAATCCGAGCGTGGGGAAGTCGATATTGCCCTGGGCGTCGACCGTATAGTACGACTTGATCTGCATGTTGTTGCCACCAGTGTTAGAAGTGGTGTTGATATTGAAAATCCGCACAAGGTCCTCGTCACGGCTGTGCACCATGATATTGAGCCGGTCGCCGGGCTGGAGTTTGATGAGGTGTTCCTCCTGTATGGCAACAGCGATGTTGGTCGGCATGTTCTGCATGTAAGCGATATTGGTCGCGCTCTTGCACGAGGCGAGCAACAGGACAACAAGTATGAGCACAGCGTGCACATACGGACAATGAGTGAATTTCATTTTTCTCGGAATATGTTTTTGTATGTGGTTACAATATAATAATGTGATATATGACGAAAGGAGGAGATAGGGGTTGAGGTGGAAACACGGGGGCGCCCCTGTAAGGGGCATATATTATAGCGTAGGGGCTAGCCCCTACGTTTCGGGGATGATATTTTCAAGTGCCCCTGTAAGGGGCGCAGAGTTCAATCCATATTTAATTGTGCAATCCCATATTAACTATGCGCCCCTTACAGGGGCAACGTTTTTGAAATACGTTGGAAAGATAGGGGTAAACCCCTATCCTATACTATGCCGCCCCTACGGGGCTTTGAGGGGATGCACCTTGAGGTTAAGACAATACCCCAACGGGGCTATGAGGCCGATGGTATCCCCCTACAAAAAGACGAGGTAGTCGGGGTTGACCTCGACGGCGGCCACGAGAAGGTTGGGGATGGCGACCAACAGGCGGCGGCGGCGCGTGCCGCGGCACTTGAGCAGGCGGCCCTCGTAACCGTCGAGCGTGCCGCCCACGATACGCACCTGACGTCCGATCATGTCGGGTGTGAGTTCCTCGGGACGGAAATATTCGGGGGCTTCGACGGAGCGCACGGCAAGCATGAAAGCATCCATCTCACGGTCGGAGACGGTCATCGGCCGACGGTAGCCGCCGCGCACATAACGGTACTGCAGGGTGGGAATACCGACGAGAAGGTCGTCGGTGGCTGCACGGGTGGAATGGATGAAGATAAGGTCGGGAATGTAGGGATAGGCTTCGCGCACACTGATGCCGCCCCGCTTCACCACCCGCTGCCGCAACGGAGTATACGACTCCACCCCCAGTTCCGGCAATTGACGGTAGGCGGGGGTCAGGGCGTTGGGGCGCTTGAGGTCGCGCATCACAAACCAGTGCTTGTCAGTATCCACAGTATTCTGATTGTTCTCGATTTCTTGTCGTTCTTCTTGTTGCACTTGGAGATTTAGGACATACTATCTACTCCTGCTCAAATGCGCAATCTGCGCAAAATCAAGCAGTTATCCATTTTTCTAAAATCAGTTGCGGCATATACGCCCACGCGCAAGCCGTTGTCTTCGAAGATGATATGGTCGACAGTCATCCTATGTTGTTGCGGGGAAATGCCGTTGCTCACTGCGTCCGGCAATCGTCCACACACCGAGAATGCCGATGTACAGGCACTCTACTCCATCTTGCAAAGGTAGTCGTTTCTGATAAAAATAAGTTTGGGGGAAACTGCGTTTTATATGTTTTTAACAAACGGGGGGGGGGGATTCCGAAAGCACACAGAAAACGGGAATTTTATGGATGAGCCCATATGCACCCATACGGGATTACACCCACCCTACGGGACAACACAGAAACGCCCAGCCCCGTAGGGGCGACATAGTATAGCGTAGGGGCTAGCCCCTACGTTCCCTGCGATCACCAACAATTTGCCCCTGTAAGGGGCGCATATTTCAACCTCACAGAATGAATTATGCGCCCCCTACAGGGGCACCGGTAAAACACAACTCTAAAACGCAGGGGCTAGCCCCTACGCTATACTATGTCGCCCCTACGGGGCTATGCGCACAAAAGAGTTTTGCGCGCATAAAAAAAGTGTCACCACTCTCAACGAGCAATGACACAAAATGCTATGTTTAACCTTTTGAATATTTCTCAAAACGAATGAAGAGCCTCACGGTCTTCATTGTCATCCGTTAAACAATCGTTCAATTTACCTTAAACCTAATAACTAAAAACCTAAATCTATTACTACTAACCTAAACAATCTATTAACCTTTTGACAATGCAAAGGTACGACGGTTTGCGCTTACCACCAAACATACAGGCAAGAAATCCGCAATTTTTAGTTTCTTTTTTGATTTAAATCAGAAATCTGTGTACGAACACAACACTTTTTTAATATTCGCCGCCCGGCATTCAGATTTGTTTAGATTAGACCGATACACGCCGGCGGCCGATGCGAAATACTACAAAGGCCTTGTACGAAGACTACAAAGGCCTTGTACGGACGCTACAAGGCCCTTGTACGAAGACTACAAGGCCCTTGTACGAATGGTACAAGGGCCTGTGAAAAATACGGTATTACGGAAAATTTATACAGGATATTATTGTGGGGATTGGCATACCAAGCCCTGGAAGGGCGTAACGATCGTAGCCCAGGGTGAGGATGGAGCGAAGCGAGGGACGTCGCTCGGCTTTGCCGCTTGCTTGCAAGAACCCTGGGTTTCATGTATGGTGGAAACGGCTGGCCTGTAAGGTCAGCACAATATTTGTGATTTGTGTTGACCTTTCAGGCCAACCGTTCCGTGCGTATACGGAAACCCAGGGTTACACCGCTTCACTACGTTACGCGGTTCACCCTGGGCTACGATCGTTACGCCCTTTCAGGGCTTTAATTACTGTATTCTTTTTGAGAATCAAATAATTACAAATTTACACCACGCAAGTTCAACATAAAATCGTGCAAATTCTTTAATCTGATTTTGACACTCTACCCGCGAGAACCACAAACGACATCAGCGGGAAGCAATAAACCGCCGCATGTCGTCGGTCTTGGCAAGCACGCTCTCGAAGAGCCGCCACTGGTTGCGGGCCCGCACAAGGTTGTGCTCGGGGTAGGCGCACTTCCAGTAATGGTCGCCCGAAAGGTAGTCCCACAGGAAGCGGACGCTCTGCATATAGGGGAAGAGGGCGGCGGCATAGGGCAGGTACTCGCGCTCGACGGGCGTAAGGAAGGAGGCGGTAGACTCCAGATAACCGTCGGTGAAGGCACGGAAGATGTCCATGCGGAAGTCTACACTGTCGAGGTCGGGACAGTCCTCGGCCACGGTGTTGGCCGAAGAGCGCAGAAAGTCGCCGTAGTCGGAGAACACATAGCCGGGCATGGTGGTGTCGAGGTCGACCACGCAGAGCACCTCGCCCTGCTCGTCGAACATGACATTGTTGACCTTCGTGTCGCAATGGCAGACACGCAGCGGCAACCGTCCCTCGGCGGCAAGGGTCTCCACGGCACACATATCGTGGATGTGACGGTCGATGGCATCGAGGAAGGGACGCACGCCCTCCACACGCCCTACCCTATCGGCGGCGACGGCCTCACGCAACTGGCGGTAGCGCAGGCCCATGTTGTGGAAGTCGGGGATGGTCTCGCCGAGACGGTCGGGCAGGTCGGCGAGCATCGCCTCAAACTGTCCGAAGGCGAGTCCGGCGGAACGCGACGACATCCCGTCGACCACATCGATGGTGCGGGCCCTGTCGATGAAGACCGACACACGCCAGTATTGTCCGGCGGCGTCACACCAATAGGTTTTTCCATTGTCGGCGGGAATGAAGCGGAGCACGCGGCGGTCGATGTCGCTGACACCGGCGGCGAGCAATTTGCCACGGATGTGGCGGGTGACAGCCTCGATATTGCGCTGCAGGAGGTCGACATCAGTAAAGACGCTGTCGTTGATGCGCTGCAACACATAGTCGGGAGCGGTGGCCTCGGCGGTGGCCACACGGTAAGTGTCATTGATAAGTCCTGCACCGAGGGGAGCGATGGCAGATACGGTACCGGAAAGGGAGAAATGGGCGAGTACGCTGTGAAGACGGGAGTTGTCGACGGTGTTCATGGTTCGGATGAGATGATTGATGGTTATTGTTTGCACAAATGTAGGACTTTAATTCTGTATTTGCAAAGAATTGGGATAGAAAAACACAATAATATATATACCTGCACGTTGTCTATACATACCTATCACACAATAGGACGACGGGCCACGATTGTGCACCGCCGCGAAAAGAAACGAAAAAACGCAAAATAAAAATGAAGAAAATTCTACTCTCCGCGCTCCTGTTGGCAGGCATCGCCACCAACGCCGGCGCACAACTCCTGTACAAGATCTCGGGCAACGGCCTGGCCGCCCCCTCCTACGTCATCGGCACCCATCATCTGGCCAACGTGAGTTTCGTGGAAAAGATACCCGGTGTGAAAGACGCGCTCACCGCCACCTCACAGGTGTACGGCGAACTCAACATGGACCTCATGAGCAACGCCGACACCATCGCCGCCTTCACCAAGAAGATGATGTTGCCCGAGGGACAGAGCCTCAAGACCGTGCTCAATGACGCGCAGTACAAGAGACTCGACGGTTTTCTCAAGGAGTTTATGGGCGTAGGACTGGGCAGTCCGATCGTCTTCAACCAGTTTGGCAAGATGACGCCCGGCTACCTCACCAGCCAGTTGCAAGCCCTCATCTTCCTGCAGCACCACATGGGTGACTTCGACCCCTCGAGCACCTTCGACCAGTATTTCCAAGCACAGGCCAAGAAGAACAACGAACCGGTAGGCGGACTGGAGACCTACGCCTTCCAAGCCGGCCTCATCGCCGGTGAACCGATGGACCGCCAGGTCACCGGACTGATGTGCCTCATCGACAACGTGCAGGCCACATCTGACCTGCTCGACGAGATGACCGACGCCTACTACGCCCAAAACATCGAGGCCGTGAAGACCGCCATGGACAAGCAGATCAGCGCCGACTGCGCCTCCACCCCCGAGGAAAAGGCTGCCATGATCGACAACCGCAACGCTGACTGGGCCAACCGCATGCCCGCCATCATGCAAGACAAACCCACCTTCTTCGCCGTCGGCGTAGGCCATCTGCCCGGCGAAAAGGGTCTGCTGCAACTCCTCACCAACGCCGGATATACGGTGGAGGCCGTGAAGTAAGACCGGCATTGGCGGGGATTGGCGATGATGCAATCACATGGGGATGCCCCTTACAGGGGCAACCTTTACCATAACAGGGGCAACCTTTGCCAATGACACAACATGACCCTCCAAATTTCCCAAAATCGTCACATAGCGCGAAAAAAATTTTGAATATTCGCACAAAAACCGTACATTTGCCCCTGTACCACAACCTATGGTATGGGGGCAAATGCCATATACAGGACATACGCCGTCAACAAAAAATAAAAACCTATAAAAACGAAATACTATGAGCGTAAACAGCAAACAAAACCGCGCACGCCGCGCCAAGAAAGAGGAAGAAGAAGGAAAGAACGTCGTGAAATGGATCTTCTGGACCCTGATTGTCCTCGCCGTAGCATGGCTCGGCTACATCGTATATATGCAATAATCAATAATAAGGCATACACAGCATCCAAAACCACAAGCCAAGAACCATGAGCGGACTGGAGATAGAACGCAAGTTTCTCGTACACAAGGGCGACGCCTACAAGCGGACCGCCTACGCCAGCAGCCACATACGTCAGGGGTATATCCCCTGCGAGGGCGCGACGGTGAGGGTGCGCACACGCGACGACCGCGCCTTCCTCACCATCAAGGGACGGTCTGACGAGAAGGGACTGTCGCGCTACGAGTTTGAGAAGGAGATCACCACCGACGAGGCCGGGCACCTGCTCCGCCTCTGCCGCGGCGGCACGATAGACAAGCGCCGCTATCTCGTCAAGAGCGGGAAGCACACGTTTGAGGTAGACGAGTTCTACGGCGACAACGCCGGACTCGTCATGGCCGAGGTGGAGCTGGGCAGCGAAGACGAACCTTACGAAAAGCCCGGATTCGTGGGACAGGAGGTCACCGGCGACCGCCGTTTCTACAACTCACACCTGCTCACTCATCCCTACTCCGCCTGGCGCGATACGCTACCAGAAGAATACCGATAAGCAAACCGATGGTGGCCCCGACAGCGTTGGCCGCAAAGTCGAGCCAGTCGCCGCTGCGCCGGCCGCCGGTACAGTAAGCCTGCAGAAATTCGATAAGACCGCTCATCAGCACAGGAGCCAGCCACGCCCCGGCAAGGATGTGCGGCCAGGAGATGTGCGCATGGCGGCGCAGGTATTCCAGCCATATCGTGGCGCACGTGCCGCCGTACATGGCGAAGTGTGTCCATTTGTCTGCAAACGGCACATCGCCGAGCGGCGTCTGCGGCACGGGCATGAAGCACAACACCCAAATGATAAGGACGTAGAAACAAGACACAGGGTAGTTTTTCGTCAATTTACACAAGAATTTCATACTTTCTTTTCCGTTGCAAAATTTGTTTTCTTTTCCGTTACAAAAATAGAGAAAGTTTTATACTTTTGCACAAGATTTCTTACATTTTTTTGATTATGACAGAAGAGAGAGCAAAATTTGGTAGCAAACTGGGAATCATTCTCGCCACAGCCGGCAGTGCAGTCGGATTGGGTAACGTGTGGCGCTTCCCCTACATGGCCGGCGAACATGGTGGCGCCGCCTTCATCCTATTATATATTGTGTGCGTTCTGGTGCTGGGCATACCCTGCATGGTGAGCGAGTTTATCATCGGCCGCCGCGGAGCCTCCAATACCGCACGGGCCTACGACCGCATGTCCAACGGCACGCCGTGGAAGTACATCGGACTGATGGGCGTGCTGACCGGATTTCTCATCACCGGCTACTACGCCGTGGTCTCCGGCTGGTGCCTGCAGTACATCTTCGCCGCCGCCACGGGCAGCCTGAGCGGTTCGCCACAGGAGGTGAAGCAGTATTTCGCCGACTTCTCCTCGTCGCCGGTGACACCGATCATCTGGACCGTCGTCATCATGGGCATCACCCACTTCGTCATCATCCACGGCGTGAGGGGCGGCATAGAGAAAGCCTCGAAGATGCTCATGCCCACCCTCTTCATCCTCCTCATCGTATCGGTGGTGGCCGCCTGTATGCTGCCCGGATCGGGACGGGGTGTCGCCTTCCTGCTCAAGCCCGACTTCTCAAAGGTGGACGGCGGCGTGTTTCTCGGCGCACTCGGACAGTCGTTCTACTCGCTGAGCATCGGCATGGGCTGCCTCTGCACCTATGCCTCCTACTTCAGCCGACAGACACGGCTCGTCAGGTCGGCCACACAGATCACCGTCATCGACACGCTCGTGGCCGTGCTCGCCGGACTGGTGATCTTCCCGGCCGCCTTCTCGGTGGGCATCAATCCCGACAGCGGTCCGTCGCTGGTGTTCATCACCCTGCCCAACGTGTTCAACCAGGCCTTCGCCACCGTGCCCGCCGTGGGCTATATTGTGTCCATCGTGTTCTACGCCCTGCTGTCGCTGGCCGCGCTGACCTCCCTCATCTCGCTCCACGAGGTGAGCACCGCCTTCTTCTATGAGGAACTGCACATCACACGCAAGGCCGGAGCGACCATCGTCAGTGTGGTGTGCTGCATCATCGGCATGCTCTGCTCGCTGTCGCTCGGCCCGTGCAAGGAATTCACGGTCTTCGGCAAGAGCCTGTTCGACTTCTTCGACTTCCTCACCGGACAGATACTCCTGCCCCTGGGCGGATTCTTCACCTGCCTCTTCATGGGCTGGTACGTCAAGAAAGACATCATCCGCGACGAACTCACCAACGGAGGCACCCTGCGCACAAGAATCCTCGGCATCTACCTCTTCTTCATGCGGGTGGTATGTCCGATAGCCATCGCCATCATCTTCCTCAACCAGTTGAACATCATCTGATACTGACACCCACCCCATAACAACCGCCCTGCATGACCGTCAAGGAATTTTTCTACCTCATCCGTGCCGAACGCAAGATTGTCGTCACCGTAGCGGCGCTCGCCGCCGTGACACTGGCCCTGCTCTTCGTGCTGGGCGACGGCAGGGACAACACACCGGTGGGCGCACTCACCGCCGACAGTACGCAGACCGCCGGGCAGCGACAAAAGGAGAAGACCTACACCTACGCCACCAAGGAGGTGCGGCCCGAGCGGTTTGACTTCGACCCCAACACGGCCGACAGCACCGCCCTGCTGCGGCTCGGACTGCAACCGTGGCAGGTGCAGGCCATCTACAAGTACCGCGCCCACGGCGGGGTGTACCGCACACCGTCCGACTTCGCCCATGTCTACGGGCTCACCGTCAAGCAGTACCGCGAACTCGAGCCCTACATCCATATCAGCGACGACTACCGGCCCGCCGCCGAACTTATCGCCGCCAAGACCGAAGAGTCGCGGCCCGACTCCGCTCCCCGTCCCCACAAGATAGCCGACCATGAGCGCGTCGACGCCAACACGGCCGACACCGCCCTGCTGCAACGTGTGCCGGGCATCGGTCCGTACTACGCCCGACAGATCGTGCGCCACAGAAATCAGTTGGGCGGGTTTGCCGACGTAGGGCAGATGAAGGAGATCGAAGGGTTCCCCGAGGCCTCGCTGCACTACTTCACAGCCTCACAGGAACACGTCACCCGACTGAAGGTCAACAAACTCACGCTGGCGGAACTGCGCCGCCACCCCTACATCAATTTCTATCAGGCCCGCGCCATCACCGACTACCGCCGCACCAAAGGTCCGCTGCGGAGCCTCAACGACCTGCGCCTGCTGCGCGAGTATTTCAGCGAGCAAGACCTCAAACGGCTCGAACCGTATGTGGAGTTTTAAACACTCAAAACCGCGTCATAAACTCAATGACCACCTTGTCTTTCTCCGACGGTTTGGCCACGGCTCCGTCGCGATAAAAATACTTCTCGTAGTTGAGACGGATATCGCTGACGAACGGTTTTTTCAGACTCAGCGTCACGCCGCCCGTAAGACGGGAACGCTGGTAGTCGTTGACCACAAGGCGGCTGATCTTTGCGCCCGACGCATCGGTGGTCTCGGAAGCCGTACCGTCGCTGTGGTCGCCCATATAGTCGAAGCGCACAAGCGGGGTGACGCAACGCAGCAGACCCTTGCGCACAGGGATGTCGTAACTGACAAACGAGTCGAAGGCATGCACGTTGTGGAAAGCATTGCGACCGTAGTGCTTGAACAGGTACTCGGCCTCGATATGCCAGCCGTGCGACTGCCAGTAAGCACCGGCATCGTACATCATCACACCGACATGCTCGGGCTTGATCTTCTGTACGCTCAGCGTGAGGTTGAACCCGTGGGGGAAGAACATCTGCGCCTTGGCCGAGAAATTGATGTTCTTGGTCCAGAAGTTCTTCTGGTTGGTCAGTCCGCTACCATTGAAGAGTCCACCCTCAATGATAATCGGAAAACCGGCATTGGCCGTATAGCCTACCACGGCACCCACATCGCGCACGTTGCCCACCTGCTTGGCAATAAACGAGCGGTTGGCGAAATACTGCTGGTGGGGCGAGCGGTGAGCATCGATGGTGAAGGGCACGCGCATCTGTCCGATGGTGAACTGCCCCGTCTCAAGCCATTTCAGACGGGTATAGGCATCGAGCATCTTGATCTGTCCCTCGTCGCTGAGATCGATCTCGGCCTTGTAACTCACGCGCGGCGTCACATTGCCGTCGACACTCACGCGGGCATTGCGCACCTCGAAACGCCCTTCGCCCTCCCCGGTCTGATATTCATATTTGCTGCGGATGGTACCGTGGATGTGGGGCAGATACTTCTTGGTGGCATCATCCTCCTGCTGGGCAAAGGAAGGCAGGGCGGCCGAGGACAAAAGCAGGGCGGCCAGGAACAGGGTGCGGGGGTGGCGCAAGGTCAAATTCTTCATATATTTATGTTGTAATTATTCGTTTGTTTGTATTCCGGCTGCAAAGGTCGGCACATCATGTTGCAATACCGAAAAGAACGGATGACAAAGGTGTGACAGATGTCCGACTCCATCGTCGACGGACTCTACCGCAATATGAAAAAGAAGAGGACGAACGTGAGTCCCGTAGGGACGACAGAGTATAGCGTAGGGGCTAGCCCCTACGTTTTGTATTGGTATCCAATAAATTGCCCCTGTAAGGGGCGCATAATTCAATGTTTCGTAAGAGGTTGAAATATGCGCCCCCTACAGGGGCAACGTTTGAGGCATGCAATGAAAGATAGGGGCAAGCCCCTATCCTATAATCTGTCGTCCCCACGGGACTCGCCAATTGCGACATTTTACCGAACACGAATAATTTTTCACCGTCACATATTTGCCGTTCTCCACAGAAAAGTGTATTTTTGCAGTTGATACGCCACTTTCGGCAGCACACCCCGAAAGAGGAACGCTGAAAGCGCGGCGTACGCCTTGAGTGCAATACAATAGTGCAATACAATAAAGAACGATAACAATACAACTTGCATGATTCTTTTCTTCAGAACCCCATCAGAGAGTGTGGTGGCCACAGCCTGCGACCATCAGCTCAACAATGACGAAATCAAGGAACTCAGTTGGCTCTTCGGCGAAGCGACACCCATCGAGGGCGAAAATGTCGAGGGCTTCTATGTAGGCCCGCGTCGCGAAATGATCACCCCTTGGAGCACAAATGCCGTCGAGATCACCCAAAACATGGGTCTTGACGGCATTTCGCGTATAGAGGAATACTTCCCCGTGAGCAGCGCCGACGCCGAGCACGACCCCATGCTGCAACGCATGTACGAGGGACTCGACCAGCGCATCTTCACCGTAGACCACCAGCCCGAGCCCATCAAGCACGTCGAAAACCTCGAGGAATACAACGAGCAGGAAGGTCTCGCCCTCTCGCCTGAGGAAATGGAATACCTGCACAAGGTGGAAAAGGAAGTGGGACGCCCGCTGACCGACAGCGAAATCTTCGGTTTCGCACAGATCAACTCCGAGCACTGCCGCCACAAGATCTTCGGCGGAACATTCATCATCGACGGCAAGGAGATGGAGTCGTCACTCTTCGCACTCATCAAGAAGACCACCAACGAAAACCCCAACAAGATACTGTCGGCCTACAAAGACAATGTAGCCTTCGCACAAGGCCCCACCGTAGAGCAGTTCGCCCCCAAAGACCAAAGCACCTCCGACTATTTTGAGGTGAAGGACATAGAGAGCGTCATCTCGCTCAAGGCCGAGACCCACAACTTCCCCACCACCGTAGAACCCTTCAACGGCGCAGCCACCGGTACCGGCGGCGAGATACGCGACCGTATGGGCGGCGGTGTCGGTTCGTGGCCCATCGCAGGAACAGCCGTCTACATGACCGCCTATCCCCGACTGACCGACGACGAGAAGAACATCCGCGACTGGGAGCAACTCCTCCCCGTGCGCCAGTGGCTCTACCAGACCCCCGAGCAGATACTCATCAAGGCCTCCAACGGCGCATCCGACTTCGGCAACAAGTTCGGCCAGCCGCTCATCTGCGGTTCGGTGCTCACCTTCGAGCACAAGGAAGGCAACGAGCGCTACGCCTACGACAAGGTCATCATGCTCGCCGGCGGCGTAGGCTACGGCACCAAGCGCGACTGCCTCAAGAAAGAACCGCAGAAAGGCAACAAGGTCGTTGTCGTGGGCGGTGACAACTACCGCATCGGACTCGGCGGCGGATCGGTATCCTCCGTCGACACGGGCCGCTACTCCAACGGTATCGAACTCAACGCCGTACAGCGTGCCAACCCCGAAATGCAGAAACGCGCCTACAACCTTGTACGCGCCCTCTGCGAGGAAGAGGTCAACCCCGTGGTCAGCATACACGACCACGGATCGGCCGGCCACCTCAACTGCCTCTCCGAACTGGTAGAGGAGTGCGGCGGCGAGATCGACATGACCCAACTGCCCATCGGTGACAAGACCCTCTCTGCCAAAGAGATCATCGCCAACGAGAGCCAGGAACGCATGGGACTGCTCATCGACGAGAAACATATCGAGCACGTGCGCCGCATCGCCGAGCGCGAGCGCGCCCCGCTCTACGTGGTCGGCGAGACCACAGGCGACGCCCACTTCTCCTTCAAGCAGGGCGACGGCGTGAAACCCTTCGACCTCGACGTGGCCCAGATGTTCGGCCACTCACCCAAGACCGTCATGCGCGACGAGACCGTAGAGCGCCACTATGAAGACGTGACCTACACGAGCGACCGCCTCGACGAGTATGTGGAGCGCGTGCTGCAACTCGAAGCCGTGGCCTGCAAAGACTGGCTCACCAACAAGGTAGACCGCTCCGTGACGGGCAAAATCGCCCGCCAGCAGTGCCAGGGACAGATACAGCTCCCGCTGAGCGACTGCGGCGTTGTCGCCCTCGACTACCGTGGACACAAAGGTATCGCCACCGCTCTCGGACACGCACCGCAAGCCGGACTGGCCTCACCCGAAGCCGGAAGCGTGCTCTCCGTAGCCGAAGCGCTCACCAATATCGTATGGGCTCCGCTGGCCGAAGGCCGCACAAGCCTCTCACTCTCCGCCAACTGGATGTGGCCCTGCCGCTCGCAGAAAGGCGAGGATGCCCGCCTCTACTCCGCAGTACAGGCACTGAGCGACTTCTGTATTGCCCTCGGCGTGAACGTGCCGACCGGCAAGGACTCCCTCTCCATGTCGCAGCAGTATCCCAGCGGCGAGAAGATCATCTCTCCGGGAACCGTCATCGTCAGCGCAGGAGGCGAGGTGAGCGACGTGCGTCACGTCGTATCGCCCGTACTCGTGGCTGACAAGAACTCTTCACTCTACCACATCGACTTCTCCTTCGACGAGCAGCGTCTCGGCGGCAGCGCCTTCGCACAGAGCCTCGGCAAGGTGGGCGACGACGTACCTACGGTGAAAAACGCCGACTACTTCGCCGACTGCTTCGATGCCATCCAGGAAATGATTGCCAAGGGATGGATCATGGCCGGCCATGACATCAGCGCCGGCGGTCTGGTCACCACCCTGCTCGAGATGTGCTTCGCCAACAAAGAGGGCGGTCTGCACATCAACCTGCACAACCTCGCCGGCGACGACGTGGTGAAGATGCTCATGGCCGAGAACCCCGGCGTGGTCATCCAGGTGAGCGACAAGCACAAGGACGAGTTCCGCGACTTCATGGAGGAGAACGGCATCGGCTACGCCAAGATCGGCAACCCCACCCCGAAGGAGCGCACCCTCGTCATCAAGAAAGAAGAATATACCCACACCTTCGATATCGACCGTCTGCGCGACGTATGGTACAAGACCTCCTATCTGCTCGACCGTGACCAGAGCATGAACGGATGTGCCGCACAGCGCTACGCCAACTACAAGAATCAGCCCGTAGAGATGCACTTCCACGACGGCTTCAAGGGTACGCTCGATAGTTACGGCATCTCCGCCGACCGCCGCACCTCCACCGGCATCAAGGCCGCCATCATCCGCGAGAAGGGTACCAACGG
This sequence comes from Akkermansia muciniphila, assembly GCA_963621665.1. Taxonomy (GTDB): domain Bacteria; phylum Bacteroidota; class Bacteroidia; order Bacteroidales; family Bacteroidaceae; genus Prevotella. The sequence goes on from CAVFEZ010000039.1 coordinate 15,539, forward strand.
CGAGCGCGAAATGGCCTACTCGCTCTATCTGGCCGGCTTCGACGTGAAGGATGTCATGATGACCGACCTCATCTCAGGCCGCGAAACGCTCGAAGACATCAACATGATTGTCTTCTGCGGCGGCTTCTCCAACAGCGACGTACTCGGTTCGGCCAAGGGATGGGCAGGCGCCTTCCTCTTCAACCCCAAGGCCAAGGAAGCCCTCGACAAGTTCTATGCCCGCGAAGACACCCTCTCGCTCGGCATCTGCAACGGCTGCCAGTTGATGGTGGAACTGAATCTCATCAATCCCGAGCACCAGCACCGCACCCACATGCTGCACAACGACTCGCACAAGTTTGAGAGCACCTTCCTCGGCGTGGAGATACCGCAGAACGACAGCGTGATGTTCTCCAGCCTCAGCGGAGACCGTCTCGGCATCTGGGTAGCCCACGGAGAGGGCAAGTTCTCACTGCCCGAGGGCGAGGAGAACTACAACATCGTGGCCCGCTACGCCTACGACACCTATCCCGGCAACCCCAACGGATCTGACTACGCCGTCGCCGGTATCTGCTCGAAGGACGGACGCCACCTGGCCATGATGCCCCACTTGGAACGCGCCATCTTCCCCTGGCAGAACGCCTGGTATCCGGCCGACCACCGCAAAGACGATGTCACCCCGTGGATCGAGGCCTTCGTCAACGCCCGCAAGTGGGTAGAGAACCACAAGAAATAGTCATCCGAGATACCGGATACAGACGATAAAAACCGAGTTGTCTACCCCGCCCCGTCAACCGACAGGTGCAGGAAAGACAACCCGGTTTTTCTTTTTTCCATCTTTCTCCATCGCCTTCTAAAAAAACTCACCGCCCATGTCCAACATCTATACCGACTCCTTCAAGACCTTCTTCAAGATAGGACTCTTCACGCTCGGCGGCGGATACGCGATGATACCCGTCATCGAAGAGGAAGTGGTAGACAAGCACGGATGGATCAGCCGGGAAGAGTTTCTCGACCTCATCGCCGTGGCACAGAGTTGTCCCGGAGCGCTGGCCGTCAACATCAGCGTCTTCGTGGGATACAAACTGCGCCGTCTGCCGGGCGCACTCTGCACCCTGACAGGCACAGCCCTGCCTTCGTTTGTCATCATCCTGCTCATCGCCATGTTCTTCCACCGCTTCCAAGACAACGCCTTTGTGGCCGCTGCCTTCCGCGGCATACGCCCGGCCGTTGTCGCACTGATTGCCGCCCCGACCTTCAGGTTGGCCAAGACGGCCCATATCAGCCTCGCCAACTGCTGGATACCCATCGCGAGCGCCATGCTCATCTGGCTGCTCGGTGTCAACCCCGTCTACATCGTTATCGCCGCTGCAGTAGGCGGCTATCTCTACGGACAACTCATAAAACCGACAGAATGATATTCCTCAAACTCTTCTTCTCCTTCTTTCAGATAGGACTCTTCGGGTTCGGCGGCGGCTACGGCATGCTATCGCTCATCCAGACCGAGACTGTGACCAACAATGCGTGGCTCACCTCGGCCGAGTTTACCAATATCGTGGCCATCAGCCAGATGACTCCCGGCCCTATCGGTATCAATGCCGCCACCTACTGCGGCTACACCGCCGTACACAATGCCGGCATGGGAGAGACAATGGCGATACTGGGCAGCCTCACTGCCACCGCCGCCCTTGTGCTGCCGTCGCTCATTCTGATGATACTCGTCTGCCGCACACTGCTCAAATACATGCAGACACAGGCCGTGCAGAGTGTCCTGTCGGTTCTCCGCCCTGCCGTCGTGGGCATGCTCGCCGCCGCAGCACTGATGCTCATGACACAAGAAAATTTCTCCTCGCCCACGGTCAATGCCTGGCAATTCTGGATCAGCATCTTCCTCTTCATTGCCACCTACATCGGGACGAAGGTGGTCAAAGTAGGACCGATCAAGATGATCTGTCTTGCCGCCTTTGCCGGCATCATGCTATTGTATTGAAAATATTGATGTCCGGCTAAAATGCCGCAACTGGCGAGTCCCGTAGGGACGACAGATTACAGGATAGGGCTTTAGCCCTATCTCTCTTCGGTCTCATAAACGTTGCCCCTGTAAGGGGCGCATATTTCAATCTCTTACAATGAATTATGCGCCCCTTACAGGGGCAACGCTTGTGATAACGCAAAAACGTAGGGGCGAGCCCCTACGCTATAATCTGTCGTCCCTACGGGACTTTTTGCTTGTGATATTTTTACTGGACATCAACGAATTTCTATTTCTTTCTGCCGAAATCCGCGGGCACTTCGCCCCACTTTTGGGTTTCCCACTTCACAACCGCATTGTGCGGCTGGTGCGTGCGCAACCACTGCTCGGCACGGGCGATGATGGCATAGAGTTGCGCCGTGGCAGAAGTGCGCACAAGTTTGGTCTTGCACTGCTTCTTCTTCACCCACAGTATCGCATTGCGACTGTCGGAGTAGATGGTCTTGCCCGTGATGCCTTGCTTTTCAAGCAGAGCCAGGGCATGCACGATGGCCAGGAATTCTCCGATATTGTTCGTACCGTGTACCGGACCGAAGTGGAACACCTGTGCTCCGGTGGCCAGATCAATGGCCTGGTACTCCATCGGACCGGGATTGCCGCTGCATGCCGCATCGACGGCCCAGGCATTGGCCGTCACATCGGCAGGCAGGGGAAGAACGGTGTCATTGCGCCACGCGGGCGGATTGGTGGGGAAAGCGTCTCGCATGATGGTTATTTCAGCATTATCTTGTGTGACTCGATGATGTTGTTGGTCAGTTCGGCATTGACGATGTATACGCCCTTGGGCAGTCCCTCGGTAGAGATGGTGGAGGTCAGATCGGCCGTGCGCATCTTCTTGCCGCCCAAGTCATAGATCTCGATACCCATGATACCCTCAGACGATTGCAGCGTGAGCACGCCATTGCCGACCGTGACCTGCACGAGGGGATCGATCTTCTGCACATCACGGATGGCGGTCAGTTGTCCCTCGGTCGTACCCTGAAAGAACATCGACACGGGGATATCACCCTTGCTGCCGTAGAATTCGGCCTCGGGCACCGAGATGCGCACCTTGTGCTGGCCGGCCTTCACGGCACCGAGGTGTATGATGCGGTTGTCGATGACATCGCCCGGACACCAGTTGCTGAACGACTGCCATTCTTCATCGAGCATCTCGTAGTCGCCGTAGATAAAGTTTCTTTGTGTATTGTATATTCGGAAGGGTTCGCATGAGGCACGTCCGGGCTTGTAGACGTGGCTGAGCTGGTCGTCGATATATACGTAGTGCCAACGGCGCATGTACTCTTCGCCATAAGCCTCGGCTCCATGATTGGAGGTGACGAGCACGATATGGGCATCGGTCACGTCGCGCGGCACGTCAAAGGTATAGGTCTTGGTGGTCTTGCCGATGGTGTCGGTGGCTGCAGTGTCGTAATTGTTGAGATTGGAGCCATTGGTTATCTTCATGACAATGGGCACGAGCACATCATTGTCGGTGAGTCCTGCCGCTGGCGTGGAGGTATTGAAATAGAGGGTACCCTGGAAGACGTCAATGCGGTCTGCACAACCTTCTACAATCTTCTGTGCGGAAGTGGGTACGCCGAAAAGTTCGAACTCCACCCAGATATTGTATTTCTCGCGGATAGAGCGGTCGCGCAGTATCGCACTCACGTAAGAGATGTCGTAGGAATAGGGTACGGTGTCGGGCTGCTTGTTTTTGTTCATAAAGGGCGTGATAAACCGGCCCAGTTCTATATGCTGGTGATAGGCGGGATCGTACTTGGCACTGTCTTTCTCGACGAAAGCGAGATTGATATTGCCGATACGGTCGTACTCATCGCAGCACGCTCTCACATATACGCTCATCGACAGTGAGTCGCCGATGGCGTTGAGTTGTTCGTCGGTGAGGCACACAGCGTAGTTGGAGGTGGAATGACGGAGAATGCCGTCAACCTTGGCACTGTCGGGATTGTTCTTGTACAGATAACCGTTGTAGAACACTACGCCATTGAACAGTTGAATGCTCTTGTTCTCTGCCGAGGTCTGTAGACAGACAGCCATCAGAAGCCAGACAGCAACGATGGTCCGAAGAAACGTTTTTTCTCTTTTCATAATAGTAGGTTTTAAAAGACGAGGCCGGGCAAGCCGCTCAGCGGTCTCTCCCGGCCTCGTGTTATGTATGTGCGGATATTGCTGTCTACATACGCTCGGGCACCTCGATGCCGAGAAGTGCCATACCGTTTTTGAGCGTCTTGGCCACGTTCTGCGCGAGTACCAGACGTACCACCTTCTCTTCTGCCGTATCGGCACCGAGGATGCTGTAGTCGTGGTAGAACTGGTTGAACTCCTTGGTCAGTTCGTAGCAATAGTTGGCAATGCCGCTCGGCGAGTAGTCCTTGCCGGCCTGCTCTACGGCTGCACCAAACTCGCTGATCTTCTGGATGAGCTCGGTCTCTTTCTGACAGAGCGGTGCCGAAGCGTCGAGGGCGGCGGGCAGAACGATACCTTCGGCCTCAGCCTTGCGCATGATAGAGCGGATACGGGCGTAGGTGTATTGTATGAAGGGACCGGTATTGCCGTTGAAGTCGATGGACTCTTCGGGATTGAAGAGCATATTCTTGCGGGCATCGACCTTGAGAATGAAGTATTTCAGTGCGCCGAGACCCACGATGCGTGCAATCTCGTTGCGTTCGTCCTCGGTCATGTCCTTGAATTTGCCCAGTTCCTCGCTGGTCTGCTTGGCATCGGCCACCATAGCGGCGATGAGGTCGTCGGCATCGACAACGGTACCCTCGCGGCTCTTCATCTTGCCGTTGGGCAGTTCCACCATACCGTAGGAGAAGTGTACCAGTTCCTTGCCCCACTTGAATCCGAGACGGTCGAGCAGTATGGAGAGCACCTGGAAGTGGTAGTTCTGCTCGTTGCCCACGACGTAGATCATCTTGTCGATGGGGAAATCCTTGAAACGCATCTCGGCCGTACCGATGTCCTGGGTCATGTAGACGCTCGTGCCGTCGGAACGCAGAAGGAGTTTCTGGTCGAGTCCGTCGGCGGTAAGGTCGGCCCATACCGAGTTGTCGGGCTTGCGGAAGAAGAGTCCCTTTTCGAGTCCTTCCTCTACTTTCTTCTTGCCCACGAGGTAAGTGTTCGACTCATAGTAGATTTTGTCGAAGCCTACGCCAAGCGCTTTGTAGGTCTCGTCGAAACCGGCGTACACCCAGTCGTTCATCTTCTGCCAGAGCGCACGCACGTCGGCATCGCCCTGCTCCCACTTGACGAGCATCTCGTGGGCTTCCTTGATGAGCGGTGCTTCGGCCTTGGCTTTCTCCGTGGCGGCCTCGGCATCCATGCCCTCGGCCTCGTACTGTGCGGCGAGCGTCTTCACTTCCTCGCGGTAGTGCTTGTCGAAGGCCACATAGTAGTCGCCGATGAGGTGGTCGCCCTTCTTGCCGGCCGTCTCCGGGGTCTCGCCGTTGCCCCACTTGAGCCAGGCGAGCATCGACTTGCAGATGTGTATGCCGCGGTCGTTGACGATATTGGTCTTGACCACACGGTTGCCGTTGGCCTCCATGATCTGTGCCAGTGACCATCCGAGGAGGTTGTTGCGCACGTGCCCGAGGTGGAGGGGCTTGTTGGTGTTGGGCGACGAGTATTCTATCATCACGAGCGGCGAGTCGGCTGTGGCGTGCTTCTCGCCATAGGTCGGGTCGGCATTGATGGCATTGAGCAGACCTGTCCATGCGGCATTGGAAACGGTGAGGTTGAGAAATCCCTTCACCACGTTGAATCCCTCAACGCTCGACTCATGCTCCTTGAGCCACTGACCGATTTCGGCAGCGGTGTCTTCGGGCTTCTTCTTCGATATCTTGAGGAAGGGGAAAACGACGAGCGTGAGACTGCCTTCAAACTCACGTTTGGTCTTCTGCAACTGGACCATCTTTGCGGGCACTTCCTGTCCGTAGAGTTCCTTGACGGCTGTGAGGACCGCGCCGCTTATCTGATGTTCTATATTCATTTTTTGGTTTTGTATAATTGATGCGTTTATCCTGCAAAGTTAATAATTTATCACGAGAGCAGGGCAGAAAAGAGCGGAAAAGGGGGAGATGCCCTTTCAGACTCGTTTTTGACTGGCAACAGCCTCTTTCAGACGCTCGAGTGCGGTACGGAGATTGCTGCGGGGTGTACCCACGTTCATGCGCATAAACCCTTCACCGCCCTGACCGAACATCTCGCCGTCGTTGAGGGCAAGACCGGCCTTGCCGACGAAAAGGTCGACAAGGGCATCATGACTGAGACCGAGCGCACGGCAATCGAGCCATACGAGGAAGGAGGCCTGCGGACGCAACGGACGTACTTCGGGCAGATGTTCACGGCAGTAGTCCTCTACAAAGAGTATGTTTTGCTCTACATAGTGCAGCATCTGCTGCCGCCACTCTTCGCCGTACTTGAAGGCTGCCACGGTGGCGATTGGAGCAAAGAGCGTCGGCTCATCGAGTTCGTTGGCCTGCAGCCAGGAGTAGAAGCGGCTGCGCAGATTCTCATCGGGAATGACGGCATACGAACTGACGATGCCTGCAATATTGAAAGTCTTCGAAGGGGCGCCGAAGGTGATGCTGCAGTGGGCCGCCTTCTCCGATACGGTAGCAAACGGCGTATGCCGATGACCGAAGAGGGCCATGTCGGCATGTATCTCGTCGGAAACGACGATGATGTGGTGGTCGTAGCAGAAGTCGGCCAGGCGGACAAGCGTCTCCTTGTCCCACACGATGCCGGCAGGATTGTGCGGATTGGAGAGGATGAGCAGGCGGCAATGCTCGTCGGCGACGGCAGCGAGATTGTCGAAGTCCATCGTATACGACCCGTCCTCATGACGGATGAGCGGATTGTAGACCACCGTGCGTCCGTTGCCCTGCGGCGTGAGGCGGAAGGGGTGGTATACGGGCGGCTGTATGATGACCTTGTCGCCGGGCGAGGTGAAGACATTGACGGCCATGCCGATACCCTTGACGATGCCCGGGATGAAGCGCAGCCACTCGCGCTGCACCTGCCATCCGTGGTGGTCGTACAGCCACTGCATGACCGTGGGCCAGTAGTCGGCCGGCTCTACGGTGTAGCCGAAGAGCGAATGCTCCATGCGCTTCTTCAGTGCGTCGGTGATGAAGTGCGGTGTCTCGAAATCCATATCGGCCACCCAGAGGGGCAACAGGTCGGCACGCCCGTAGCGTTCCTCGAGTACGTCGAGTTTGAGGGCACCCGTGCCGCGACGGTCTATGATCTTGTCGAAATCGTATGTCATGTTCTTTTCTTCGATTTTTCGTTGGGAAATATTCTGTCGGCCTCTGTCTTACTTGTCGCCGTCGGAAAGGCTCTGCTCGATGTCGGCAAAGATATCGTCGACATTTTCCAGTCCCACCGACAGACGGATGGTGGTGTCGAGCACGTCCATGCTGCGGCGCTCCTCGTCGCTGAAATTGCCGAAGATGGTGCTGGCGGGATGGATGGCGAGCGAGCGGTTGTCGAAGAGGTTGGTGGCGCGGCGCACCAGTTGCAGACGGTTGATGAAGCGGAAACAGGCCTCGCGGTCCTCAAGGTCGATGGTGACCATTGCTCCGGCGGTCGGACCGAACTGGCTGACGGCCAACTCATGGTAGGGGTTGTCTTCCAGACCTACATAGCCCACATGGCAGATGCCTTTGAGCGTGCGCAGACGGCGGGCCAGTTCGAGGGCGTTGGCAGCCTGTACACGGTAGCGTGCGTCGAGCGTCTCAAGACCGATAGACTGCATATAGGCCACATGAGGGGTCATGTAGGCACCGAGATTGAAGAGCATCTCCTGATTGATGGTCTTGGTGAAGCCCGGTGTGGTGCCATAGTCGATGACGAGTCCGCCGAGCGAAGTGGCACCGCCCGAGAGATATTTCGTGCTCGACACCAGTTCGATATCCACACCAAGGCTCGATGCCGAGAATACGGTGAAGGGGATGACGGTCGTGTCGGCCACGAGCGGTACGCCATGCTTGTGGGCAATGGCGGAGAGGGCACGCAGGTCGGCCACCTCGAGTTGCGGATTGGTGATGATCTCGAGGAACACGCAACACGTGTTCCCGTCGATGAGGGCTTCGGTGGCGGCAAGGTCGGTGAGGTCGCAGGTGCGGGCCTCAACGCCGAAGCGGGCCATGGTCTGGGTGATGAAGGCGAAAGTGTTGCCGAACATATGACGCGAGGTCACGATATTCTTGCCGGCAGCAGCGAGGGCAAAGATGGTATTGCTGATGGCGGCCATGCCCGAGGAGAAGGCCGACACGTCGGCTGCTCCGGTGATGGCACGCACCTTGTCTTCAAGGTAGGTCACGGTGGGGTTCATCACGCGCGAGTAGTCGGGGGCGATCACGCGGCCGGTGAAGGCATCGGCCATGTCGGCGGCGGTGTCAAACTCATAGGCGGCGGTGTGGTATACTGGCATACTGAGCGAGCCGTAGGCATCGCGTTTGCGAAAGGGGGTGTCGATGGCTTTGGTTTGGTTGTCCATTCGTAGAATCATTGAGATTTGGGCGTGTACGGAATGATGTGTCCACGCAACTTCATGAAGCGCAAGGTCTATACACGCTTACGCAGTGCAAAAGTAACCTAAATTCCGTACATTATGACAACCGCCGCCCTAAAAAATGATAAAGGTGTGTTCCATAAATCAATGGTATTGATACAGTACAGAATTACCGAAACGGCCCCATAGCCATCCTGCCTGCTTGGGGCAAAACGGCCACCGGGCCTATTTCGGGGGAGGACAGCGACGCGCGCTGCCGTGTTTTCCTATTGAGACGGGGTCAGATTTTCGATTTCAGCGCTTCGGGCAGAGGCGGCATGGCACCGTTCTGTGTGCAGACATACGCACTCACCTCTACGGCGGCCTTGTGGGCATCGGCTACGGAATGGCCGGCGAGGATGGCGGCACAGAACGTGCCGGTGAACGAATCGCCTGCACCGACCGTGTCGGCCACTTCCACATGCGGGGTCGGCTGGTACGACATCTCACCGCGGGCAAAGACGTAACTGCCGTTCACACCACAGGTCAGCACGAGCATGTCGAGGTCGTACTTGCCGAGGATGAGCCAACACTTGTTCTCGATATCGAGTCCGGGATAACCGAAAAGGCGGCCGATGGTGACAAGTTCCTCATCGTTGATCTTCAGCACATTGCAACGCTTGAGACTTTCGCTGATCACCTCCTTGGTATAAAAATTCTGACGGAGGTTGATGTCGAATATCTTCATGCAGCCGGATGGCGTGTCGTCGAGGAAGCGGTAGATGGTATTGCGGCTCACCACATTGCGCTGGGCCAGCGAGCCCCAACATACGGCACGGGTATTCTGGGCCACATGCATCACGTCGAGCGTGTAGGGAATATTGTCCCAGGCCACATTCTCGCGGATATCATAGGTAGGCACGCCGTCCTCGTCGAGCGACACCTGCACGGTGCCCGTAGGATAAGGTACACGCGGCATGCAGTAGTCGAGGTGCTTCTCCTCGAGTTGTTGTACGGTCTCTTCGGCGAGACGGTCCTCGCCCAGTGCGCTCACGGCGATGGCATCGAGTCCGAACTGTCCGGCGTGGAACGCGAAGTTGGACGGTGCGCCACCGAGTTTCTTGCCTTCGGGCAGCACATCCCAGAGTGCCTCGCCCAGTCCTACGACATATTTCTTTTCCATAGTCTATCTTCGTTTTTTATTGTTTCACTTTGGGAATGTAACTCAGCAGGTACACCACACCCACGGCCATCACGACGGCGGCCCATACTTGGGGATACACCGCGCCGGCAGCCTTGGCCGTATCGCTGGCCCAGCCCATGGCCAAGGGGAACACCGTTCCGCCGAAGAGACCCATGATCATCAGTCCGCTCACCTCGTTTTTCTTCTCGGGTGCCGAGAGCAGCGCCTGCGAGAGTACGATGGAGAACACATTGCTGTTGCCGAAACCTACGAGGGCGATGGCGGCCCACAATTCCCATTTCTCTGTACCGAAGACGAAGCCTGCCATCGAAAGGGCCATCATCAGTACGATGACGATGTAGAAGGTGCGCACGTTCATCCGGCGCATGAGTATCGAACCGGTCAGGCAACCTGCCGTACGGAAGGCGAAGTAAAGCGATGTGGCATACTCGAAGTCTTTGAGCGTGTCGCCCGCCCCACCGATACGCTCAAGGAGTATCTTGGGAGCCACGGCATTGGTACCCACATCGATGCCCACATGACACATGATGCCGATGAAGGAGAGCAGCACGAGCGGTGTGCCGAGCATCTTCACACAGTCTACAACCGACGAGGCCTTGCCCTCGAGCGGTTCTTCCTCGATAGTGGTGAAACCGAGCCACAGCGTGGCGGCCATGCCGATGACAAAGAAGACAAGGAAGAGTATGCGCCAGCTCAGTCCGAAGAGCGGTGCAGAGGTGGTGGCACCCCATGCGGCGATGAGCGGTGCGACAAACGAGGCGATAGCCTTGACAAACTGTCCGAAGGTGAGCGTCGAGGCGAGGTGTCCCTTGACGATCATCGTCACCAGCGGATTGATGCTGGTCTGCATGATGGCATTGCCGATGCCGAGCAGCGAGAAGGAGATATACATCAGCCACAGTTGGCTCTCCTTGGTGGGCATAAAACTGTCGAAGAGCGGCAGCAGCACGGCCAGCGTGGTCACGCCGATGGAGAGCAGCACGGTGCGCTTGCGCCCGATGCGGTTCATAAGCATACCCGTAGGTACGGAGAAAATAAGAAACCAGAAGAAGACGAGCGAGGGGAAGAAGTTGGCGGCCGAGTCGCTCAGTCCGAAATCCTCCTGCATATTGTTGGACACTGCCCCCACAAGGTCGACGAAGCCCATCGTGAAGAAGGCCGCCATCACGGGCGCGAGGGTCAGAAATGATGATTTGCTGTTCATATCAATCGATTTTTTATCGTCACACTATAGACCGAGTTTGTAGATATTGACATTCTTCAGACTGGCGGTTCCACCCTCGGCATACACCTTCAGATTGTTGTAGGGCTGGGTGGGGAACACGAGGTTGGTCATGGCGATGCGTCCGCCGTTGACAAAGATCTCCACCGAGCACTTGTCGACGAAGATGTCGAGGTGGTAGGTCTTGCCCGTAGAGGCAGTGGTGGCATCCTCGGTCCAGCGGTTGGTGGAGTTGCCGTTGTCGCTGCCGCAGAGCGAGAGGGGTGCCCAAGTGCCGAGGGCAAAGTCGTTCTTGAAGTTGACGGCGAGGTCCTGTGCCTCCCGGCCCTTCATCTCACCGGCGGCTGCGGCCTGTTTCTCGATGTCGTGACGCTCGGCAAGGCGTCCGAAGTCGGTGAGTCCGCTTTCGGTGCGGTCCATGACGATGCGCTTCTTCTTGAGGTCGAGGTAGACGAGGGTGCGCTCCTCCTTGTCGTTGTAGAGCGAGAGCCCGACAAGGTCTGAATTGCCGGCCTGCACGTCGGCTTCTATCTCAAAGGCACCGTCGTTGCCCTCAAAGAGATTGCGCACGATGGCGGGGTTGGCATTGCTCACGCTGACATTGCCGATCTGACGGGTATTCTTGCGCAGGGCACGCACCTCATCGACGACATTGGCCGAGAGATACACCTCACCGTTGTTGGAGAAGAGTTTCAGTTCGCGCGGCAGGGCATTGGCACCACGATACTGACGTATGGGGGTGACATTGGCGTACTGCCAGTTGCTCATCCAGGGCACGGCCACCACGCGGCTGCCGAGGTTGGAGAAGGTGACGGTGGCATAGTGGTCCTTGCCCCAGTCGAGCCACTTCACGGTCTGCGGTTTGGAGTCGCACTTGAACTCCTTGCCGTCGAACTCACCCACGAAATACTGGGTGGCCGAACCGCCATAGGTGAAGCCGGGGTTGATATTGACGATCATCACGTATTTCTGGTTCTGCTGGTCGCCGTCGACGGGCAGGGGGAAGAAGTCGGGGCACTCAAACTGGTTGGGCTGTGCGCCGTAGCCCTCGCCCCACTGACTGACGTAGGTCCACTTCTTGAGATTCTTCGACTGGTAGAAGCGCATGTTCTTGTCGGCCGACACAATCATGTACCACG
>CAVFEZ010000040.1:0-27273 GCA_963621665.1 Akkermansia muciniphila
GGGTATTCGGACTCGAATACTGCAGTCTTCGGCCCCGAATACTCGAGTATGCAGGACCGAAGACTGAAAAGAGGGGAAAAAGTAGGCTTTTATTTCACCGACGGGGTGAAGCGCAAGGTGAACGTATGCTTGCCTACCGGACAACGGTACTGGTCGAGAACGGCATCGCCGCCGCAACTGTGATTGCCGATACCGCGCTGCCAATAATCGAAGTGTGCGAATACTTGCGGATGCTTGGTCAGATCGTAAGGATGCTTGCGACCGTAGAACACGTCGTAGTCGAACTGGGCGTCATCGACATGCGAGAGGGAGAAGGCGACAAGACCCTCGGTCTGTATATGAAGCGACAACTGACTGGAACTGAGCGTCAGATCGCGCAATCCCTGACGGTCGCCCATGGTCTGCGGAGCACTTTGCTCTTCGAACATACCGTTGACTGTAGTGCTGTAGCGTCCGAAGAGCGAACCGCGCTGGCGGTCGATATAATTGCTTTCGGGACCTTTGGCGTAGTATTCCACTTGCTCAAGGCCGGGGGTGAACTGCATTGCGAATCCGATACGGCGGGTATCTGAGGAGGTATTTTCAAAATCGGCCTTCATGTCGACCACGCCACTGGGATAGACGGTATAGGTGAGGACGTGAGTATCGGTGCCGTTGGAAACGGAAGTCCTTACCACCACGTTCTTCCCTACGCGATGGGGAGCGTCAATCATCGTCTTGGTACCGGAAAGGGCGGCCGCCTCCTTATTTTCGTTGGAAGCGATACCCGAGGTGGCCCCCAAACTGATATTGTCGTTGGCGATACGGCGGAAACCGTTGAAGTCCGGACCCTGATTGGGAACGACGATTTCCTGCTCCTGATATTTCCAGGAACTGATTGTGCCGTCGGCGGCAAAAGCGATACTGAAATTATCGCCCGTGATTTCATTTCCGCGAACCTTCAGTTTTCCACGCTCCTGCAGGACAGGAAGATGGCCATGCGAACGGGTGACGAATGTCGGATCGGCCACCGAAGCGCAAACGGCATTGGCATCTGCCGCAAGCGCAAACTGCTGCTGCACGAGCGGATAATTCATCTTGGCCCACGTGGCATCGGCCTTGAGACAGAGTGACAAGGTGATGAAATATTCATGACCGTCTTGCATCTCCGTAGTGTAGGGAACATTGACCTTGGCTTCATTGCCGGGAGCGACGGACGGAAGTGAGACTTGTCCATGCTCTACTTCTACGCCATCACGGAGTACCGCATAGTGTAAAGTGAGCAGATCGGCGAGATCGGTAAAGGCATATTTGTTTTTGATGGTCAGTTGTTTACCGGAAAAAGACACAAAATCGACATTGCGGTAGACATACTTCACCTCAGTGAGTTTCGGGGTCCACTCACGTCCTGGAGTGATGATGCCGTTGCTCATAAAGTCGCCTTGGAATCCTTCAACACCATTATTGAGTTGGGTATAATCATAGCCTGAAGTATAATAATGCAAACCGGTTGTCGGATTGACAAGCGGAAGACCTGCCTTGATACGGCGAGTGTCATAGATGCCCTGGTCGACCCAGTCCCAGATACAACCGCCGACGATGCCGCTGCTCTGCTCGATGATGTCCCAATATTCCTGCAGATTGCCTACGGCCTGTCCCATGGCATGGGCATACTCACAGATGAAGTAAGGTTTGCCGTTGAGTCCGTCCATCTGACTGCGTACCACATCTACACGAGGATACATATCAGAACCGAGGTCGGAACTTTTTGCGCCGTGATTGTCTCCCTCGTAGTGTACGATGGCATCACGTCCGGGGCAAAGTGTCTTCACACGGTTGTAGGTAGCGTCGAAATTGACGCCCCCACCCGCCTCGTTGCCCAGCGACCAGAACACGATGCTCGGATGGTTGCGGTCGCGCAGCACCATACGCTCGGTGCGGTCGAGGTAAGTGGCCTGCCACGAGGGATTGTTGGAGAGCGACTGGTTGTTGTGGCACTCCACGTCGGCCTCATCCATGCAGTAGAGTCCGTAGTAATCGAACATGGCGTACATCTTCGCCTGACGGGGATAGTGACTGGTGCGGACGGTATTGACATTGGCCTGCTTCATCAGTTGTACATCGCGGAGCATCGTCGGAACGTCGATAGCGTGACCATAGAGCGGATGGATATCCTGGGTGTTGACGCCCTTGAAGAATACACGCTTGCCATTGACATATACCAAACGGCCGACAATGCGCACATCGCGGAATCCGTACTTGGTGGAGAAGACCAACTCGTCGTTGCCCTTTGCATCATGCTGACGCACAACCACTGTATAGAGATAAGGATGCTCGGAACTCCAGGGAGTAAGTCCTGTGAGTCCGTCAAAAGCCACTTCTACCTGCTTGTCGTTTTCGCGCGCGCCCATAGAAACGCTGACCGTCTTTTGGGCAACGGCATGTCCTTCTGCATCAATGAGTGACACCTCTACAGTTTTTGTGGACGGTATGGCCTCGGTCTTGTGAAAGTCGAGCGACACGCTCATTGAGGCCGACGTATAGTCATCGCCCAACTTTGACGTGATATAGTGGTCGCGAACGTAAGTTTTGGGAGTGGCTACAAGATAAACATCGCGGTGGATGCCGCCAAGGTGCCACATATCCTGTCCTTCGAGGTACGACCCGTCGCTCCAGCGGTAGCAGCGTACAGAGACGTTGTTCTCACCGGTGCGCACACACGGGGTGATATCAAACTCGGCATCCGTATTGGCACCTTGCGAATAGCCGACATACTGTCCGTTGACCCAAACAACGATGGCGCTGCACGCACCGTCGAAATGCAGGACGACATGCTTTTTGTCCCAACCGTCAGGGAGAGAGAACGTACGGCGGTATGAACCGACAGGATTGGCATCGAAGTTGTCCTTGATGGCCTCGATATAGGGAGGGTTGTTTTTGAAGGGGAAGCCTACATTATTGTATACCGGCACGTCGTATCCCGCCATCTCCCAGTTGAGCGGAACAGTGATGTTGTTCCACCCGCTCACATCGGCTCCGTCGCCATAGAATTCGGTTTCGCCGGGAACGGCGGCCGATTTCCAGTCGGCGGTATAATGGAATTTCCATTGGCCGTTGAGCGACACATAGTCGGCCCGCGTGGGGGGTACCCACGGCTTGGCATAACAGTCATCGGCGGTCATTGCCTCAAAAGAGGAATACGGGATGTAAGTGGCATGGGCCTTTTCCTTATTGTCCTCATACTTGGTCTGGTCTTCCACCCAAGACTCGGAGAATTGAGTCCGCTTGACGACGGCAGGTGTTGCCTTCGCGCCTTTGGCTTTTGACGATTTTACGGGAGGGGTCGCAGAGAGCGACGTACAAAACAGCAGCCCTAGAAGTGCGGCTGAACAAAAAGCAGGTTTTTGCATCATTATGGTACGATTTCGGTTTTTCAACAGGTTTTCAGACTACGCCAAGCGATGTCTCGCAAAACGCGGTGTAAAGTTAAGGATAATAATTCAGATATTGTCAGATACGAGGCCAGATAATTCATACACATAAAAATAAAAGAGTTAAATTCGTAAAAAAATATTTTACATTCTCTATTATTACTACATTTGCAAAAAATACAAAAAACATTAAGACTATGCTACAATCTTTTCTGTCAATGCTAATTATTACCCTTCTATTCTCCCTGCACTGCACAACGATTTCGGCGCAGGAGGAATACGACAAGCAAGACGATTACACATTTGCCTTACAGATGTACGACGATGACGAGTTACTCAACCAAGTACTCCTTGATGCCGTTGACTCTACAGGACATCCGTATGCATACATACTGGTAAATGGGCGAGTATGGGATCCGTACTATGATTGGAGTCACTTAGATGTGCGCGAATTATGCAGATGCGCGTACGGACAATTTCCATTCACATTTTATCCTGCCACACAGGTCAAAAATGAACGTTTTGACATTGATTGGTTCGACTACGAATACAAGGATGAATTGAGATACTATTATTTCAAAAGGTCAAGAGGAAATCCATTTGCCCTATATTTCTTTGACGGAAAAGATCTCTACTACTCAACAAGTCTCCTCACCAAGACAGGTGAACCATATATTGTAGGTGATGGTCATTTCCAAATAGCCAATAAGACCACTAATGATAGCCATGATGATGAAGAAGGTTACGAAATTGAGATGGAACTGGATGAACAAATGAAAAAATATGCTATACCCAAAGACGAGAACATTGCAAATTGGGATAAAATACAAAAACGGATAAATACTTTCCGCATTCTAAAAGGAACGCCAGAGACATTATCTATAAACACGCTAAGACCTGAAAATTCGAACATCACACTGATATATGACGCCAACTCCAAAGAGTTGCATCTCTATGGCACAAACGAGGCTACTATATCTTTATACACTGCAGGGGGACAAACGTATAGAGAATACCATTCTTCAGGAACTATATATTTAGACGATATTCCTCACGGTATATATATAGCAAAAGCGCTATCAAAAGACGGACAAATGACCGTTAAATCGATTGTCATTTAAATTAATTCTTGTTTTGCGGTGGGAATTTATAGAACCAACCTTAATAGAATGTAGAAAATATGTTTCACGCTATCAACTATAAGAAAATGTTACGTCATATTATATTCTGGATTTTCTTGATTGCTCTGCATCTGCAATGTGGAGCACAAGAAATTACATCAAATTTTTCTCACAACAACACATTGGTTGTTCGACTGACTTGCAATGATAGTCTAAACATAAGTAATATGCAAGGCATACCCTACGAAATAGGACTTGACGGACATCCGACATACGAATGGGCTGAATTCAGCGGTGATTCTCTGACCTTACCCTTGGATATGATTGAAGAAATGTCCATAATAAAGGGAAAAGAAGTATTGCGGAGCCAATTTACATTAGGTGATAGTATAGGTATACTCGGTGAGGACTCCCAAAAATGGTTTGTGGATTCTATTTTCCCCGAAAAATGGTCTGTACGTACTAAAGAATATAAAAAATTCAATCTTTATAATTATAAGCGTTGGATTGTTTATGATAGTAAAAATGGTGTATTCAAATGGAAATTCAGTCCCTGCTACATGGTATTCATGGATGACCCAGATGACACAAATGGACTAAAATCATGGGGAGAATTTCAGGGTTACAATTACGAATGCGCTTGGGGGGCCGTACATCCAGAAGATACTGTTTGTTGCAAAAAAGTAACCTATCATTCGGATATCTTGAATCGCAATAGTTGGTATTGGACTTATGCGTACAATGATATAGGTAATGACATTGGGCATACTCAATATGACTATTTTGCAAACATCGCCGTGGAGCAAGCGAGACAACATGGTGTGGAAATATCCTATGCAGACAGTCCTATATGGATGGCATCAAAAGAAGATGTAGAATATTTACTCAAAAATTGCGGAAGAGACATTATGCGAGAACGAAATGAGGAAAATATTTGGCATAGCGGCCCTGTAAAAAACCTAAGCGAAAGAAATTGTTATACTTATCTAAGATTGTACAATGCCAATGATTATTGCCTCTACATAGCGTCAGACGAGATGAGAAGATATAAGAATTCATATAATATCAATTCAGAATTGTCAACTTATGATACAATGGGTGATTACATCAGTGATCCTATATCTAGCATCACCACGGTGAGTCCAAGAACCTTGAGAGATTGTCAGCAATCCTCTAAGGGCCTTACTCAGAATGAAAATCAGCGGCCTGCACGATACGCTTGCCTATGGACGTCCACACTTGCCCCAGAAGGAGATGACAATACAAAAGCATGGGCATTGCAAATCACACCGGAAGGATGTTGCCTAATAAAAATGGACCGATCGACAAAACTTCCGGCCCTTATGGTAGGCAGACCGATAGACCCCAATGTAATATCAACAAGAAAAAACATCAACCTGAAATATTAAAAACTAGTAGTCTGTAAAGTCTAAAAGTTGATTGAGACAAAATTCTTTTGCACTGAAAGTTAGAGATACAGAGTCGTGTCTTGTACAACTTTTAGGCTTTACAATCCACTGTATTACCCTTATACCAACATGGAAGAAAGTGCTAACACAAAAGCGGAAAGTGTTCTGTCTGCAACACTGCCCATACATGTATTTCATTGCAGCAAGAACGAGCAAGGATATATTGGATTGTGTTTTTCCATAGACATTCCGAAGGATAGCCCCGAGACATTGCTGACTTGGAAAGGCGATATTGAAACAAGGGCAGAATATGAAATTAATAAATCCCAAAAGGCAATGCGCCTCTACTTTGAAGGCAACGGCTTGTGTCTGCTTCATTTCCCCGACAGAGAGAAATTAATAAGTATTTCGTTGGACAACAATATGGAGCCATTTGCACGTATAAACGCAAAATGCCTCAACAATTTTCCCAACATCATAGCCATCCACGATCCAATGGCATGGACGATTCAGGGGGATTTGAGTACATTGAATAATTTTGAAAGGTTGAACACACTGCAACTCTCTGGCATGTGGGAGACGTGAGTGAGATGAAACAAGATTTTTCCACCATCGTTGATTTGTCCTTTTCCAACTCAAGCGTCACTGGCGATCTGAACAAAGCATTGAAAGGAACCTGTAAACTTGGTGAACTTATGCTGGAAAGCAATGACAACGTTTAACGTAAACGGAGATGGTACAAGCGCCTTGTACAAATTATATTGTCGCCATTCCCCAAACGTAACTGGAGACCTAGGCAACACACGTCTATTGAGAGTCATGTCAGACCAATACAATGTATTTTCATGGAAGACAAACCGCGACACCTCGCTTGTTCCCATAACGCTAAAGAATGTATACTTCAAGACGGTCAGCGATGTTAAGCATATGATAGAAGATATTGGCAAATGCAAAAATTCCGAAAGCGAAATCGTCATTGACATATATACAATAGACGGAAAGACACTGGCAAGCACCGATATCAATAAAACAGTTCTTCAAAACAAAGGTATTGACTCACTCAAAATCAACGGCACCGTTTTATTCAAGAAAGAAAAAACATTGTAAAGATGCAAAAATCAAAATCTATATTTGTTCCCGATTATCCGCTTGACGATGTCCTTACAAAGGAACATTAGACGGAAGAAATTCATTTGTCACACCAGACGGGACTATAATCAGATTGTCGCAAAGCGATTTCTACAATGCTGCCGGCGGAATAGTCAAAAGTTCCAATAGTCCATCTCCTTTAACTTCAGACGAAGAAGCACAATATTCATTCTTACTTCCTAATGAACTGAGAAATCTGAATATATTACAGGACGAGAATGTTTTTGTCAATTTCACGGTATCTTACAAATCTTACACTTTCAAGACATGGACTGCCGCAAATGAGAAGGAAAACTACTTATACTTTCAAGCAAAATTAGGAAAATACAATAATGACTACGCTGATTACCATAGACCCACCAGTTTCTTTTTCATCAACAAAGACCAGTCACAGAATGCTTGTCATGTAAAAGATTCAAATCTGTATTTTCCTTCCCAATATGAATGGGTAGGTGAATTGAAAGGCGGTTTTACAATCAGAAACGGAAACATCAAATTCAAAAACCTACAATTGACGGGATCTGCCCCCATGAAAGTAGAAGACGAAGCTTGCGTGGTTCTGCATAAATGCACCATCTACGGTGCTACCGAAAACAATGACACCTCTTTGTCACCCGCTTTTTACGACAATGCAGACCATTTGGTCGGCATAGATGGCGGGACTATCTACATTGCGACAAACAATGGAAGTGTAAAAGAATCAATGGACACAGAGACTTTTATCAGCAAAAACATCGGCTGCACATTGGATGACACAAACGTATGCGTTGTACGTTTCAATCACATCAAGAATTATCGTGGAAGAGGAACGAACCGTGGCATTTACTGTGATGACGATGCCTACAATTTCCTGCTATTGGGCAACATCATTGAGAACACGCCCAACGACCATTCTATCAGTGCACGATTTGCAGAGGCCAATCGCAAAACATTCTATTTCAAAAAAGACTATAACAAGAAAGTCTTTTACAATGTGGTAGACAATGGATTCCGCTTTGAGGGGAACATGAAGCCGGCAATAATAGGCGGTGATTTGATAAATACTGAAGATTTCGATGGTTGCGAAATGAAATACAATCTTTATCTGAACAAATACGGCAATCTGTCAAACATCATCAGATACACAACACGCGATGACAATGTATATATTGACGACAGCGGATTCTTCACAGAAGACGGTCGCATAGACTCAGCCTATAATATCAAAGAATGGAAAATCAACATTAAAAACAGAAGACATGAAAGAAGATTATAAGAATACAAACGTAGCAGTAAAAGCATATTTTCTGATGCTCGCACTCCTTGCATCCATCGGCAGCGTCTCCGCCCAGGATTTCAAGGTTGACACCATCAATAGCGTAGTCGACACTGTCAGTTACCTCAGAATCGTGACCAACGACAAGTATTTCCCGAAGAAGGAAATACAGATACCGATGTATCTCGTGGCCGATATCCGCTTCATTCACCGCGACAAGCTCCCCACACCGGAGACCGATACCTTATCAGTTGCCGACTTCCACATGGAGAGCAAGACACTATGGAGCGGCATGAATGTTGGAGCCAACCGCAGTTGGGAAAGCGGATCGCTCTTCAAATGGGGTGACACCACACCGATGACGGCCGACCAGCAAACCACCATCAAGAGACGCCTACTGGCCCTCAACCGCGTACCGGGTACAGAAACGACATGGACTATAGACGGAAAGACCTACAACGCCAAGCGCATCATTCCCGGCAGTAGCGAAGATGCAGCGACACAGGTGATGGGCGAGGACTGGCGTATACCGACCGTAGAGCAACTGCAGGAACTCGCCTCTTGTTGTGAATCGAGAATCTATCACCGCAAGAAGGGTGTCACCGTAATGGAACTGACCCACAACGGCACCTCCATTCTTCTGCCCTACATCGAAGGCGAGAACGGTGACCGCCTTTGCTTGCGCTCAAACGTAGTCTACGCCGGTGCAGACAAAAAACTATACTGCCCAACGCTCGTTGTCGACAAAGACGGAAAATGCGCGATGCGCGACTGCTTGATGACCACAGTGGCCAATCTACCCATACGCGCAGTGAAGAAACAATAAACAGACACTATAACAACACTATACAACCCAAAGGATGGCAATACTCGTCTTGAGCATTGTCCTCCTTTGGGTTGTATAGCGTGTCAGTCAAGCATCACTTTCGCACACAAATCTTCATTGTCTCACGTTGGCCATCCGCCTTCTTGACACTTACGACATAGATGCCGGAAGCAAGCGAAGAGGAAGGAACGGCACCATTGCTGAGTTGGCCAGCGGCCACCTTATGACCAGCAAGGTCGTAAAGTTCGTAATCGGCATCGCCGAGATTGACGTCAGGACGTATACCCGCCGGAACGGTCTTGCTCATGTAGAGCATCACGGCCGGCATACGTGTGTACCAGTCCTTGTGTCCGGTCTGGGTAAAGTCAAATCCGGTAGAACTATAGTAGGCGCCCCACTCAAAGGCACAGTTGCCGGAAACGGGACTTGTATACTGCGTGAAGGAGATGTAGGGATAATACTCTGAACAGTCGATGGTGGTCAATATCGCCAGATTCTTTCCGCTCTTGTATGCGAAAGGAGTAGTGAGCGGCAGTGTCAGTTCACCGGAAGTGGCACGGGTGATGTTCACCGTACCGTCATAGACGAGTGTCAGTTCATCCTCGGGTATCCATTCGGTAGGTGCGATCTTGTCGGTGTTGGCCATGTAGACCTTGACAGGAGCGTCAACCACATCCTTGTAGGTAAGCGACAAGGCATCGTAGAGCCATGCAGCCTTGGTGACATAGGCATCCTCAGTGAGGCCGACCTCGTCGGCAGAATAGATGCTGAGCGCAGCGGCGTGCTGGTTGGAGAAGTCAAACGGAGCGTAGGATGACGACGTGGTCGAGGTAGTACCGATAGCCACGACATCACCATCGAAGGCTTCGCGTATGTTGAGCACGAGCGAGTCGGTTTGGTTGTCGGCAGCATACTCGTCGGTAGCGCCCATGAGCATCACCTCGCCGACAATCGAAGAGACGGTCTTGTCGGCCGGAGTCCAAGCCAGTTCCACATCGGCTTTGTCACCGGCGTTGAGTGTTTTGGCCACATCCTTGTGTACCAGTTCGTTGCCGTCGTGGTCTTTGAGAATGGCGCGGAAGGCGTAGATCTTGTTTACGCCCTGGTTCTCCACGGTGAGCGTGTAAGTGCTCTCCTTGCCCACCATCGGTTGCGATTCGCCCGAGAGCGAGATGGCAGACAGATTGTAGGTTTCGGCCTTGCGCACGTTGAGATTGTACATTTCCAACCAGTCAGCACGCATGGGCGATGTGGCGTGCAGGGCAAGGTTGTACATACCGCTTTGATTGGTGGTGAAAGATACGATATGATGCTTGATGTCCTTGTTGCCCTGGAAATCATAAGAGGAGATGGTCTGCAGCGGAGTAGCGTAGTCCATCTTGTCGAGCAGATAGAAGTCGACATGGTCGGCGCTGTACGCATGCACGTCAAAATCAAGACGATAGCGTACGCCCTGCTCAAACGGCATATAGTAAGAGATGAGCCAGTCGTCGGCCACGGCCGTATTCGAAGCCTGGTGTCCCATCACCTTTCCGGAAGAAGTGGTGGTCCACATCCATGCATAGCCGTCACCATTGCCATCGACGACAGTCCAGGAGTCATCCGTAGCGGAAGAGGTGAAGTCGAAGTCGACAGGCATACCGTAAGCCGGTCCCATCACCTGCGGCGTGGTCTGCACCGACTCGCTCTCGCCATCGGCATTGGAAGCCTTGACAATATAGTAGTATTGTTGTGCAGGAGTGATGTTCTTGTCGGCATACTGCGTGTCGGTAAGTCCGGAAGCCAGCACCTTATTGCCGGGCATGCGTACCACCGAGTATACGAGCGAAGACTTGTCGACATAACCGCCGTTGACACCGGCAGTCACGGCATTCCACGAAAGATCGGCCTCGTCGTAGGCAGGCTGGGTGAGTTGCAGTGCGCTGACTGCGGCGGGGATGTCGTGTCCGACAAAGACCTTGCTCTTGGCCTCGGCACCGTCGCCTGTTGCGTTTGTGGCAATGAGAGAGTAGTTATAGAACTGTCCCATGCCGCTCTCCGTAACATCGGTATATGACATGGCTGCGCCGGGGGCGACATCGGTGAATTCCTTGACAACTTCCTTGTTACGATAGAGCGTCACCTTGGTCAGCGCGGTGAGGGGCTTGCCGTCGTAGGTTTTTGTGGGGTTGGTCCATGTGATGACCGCCTGGTTGGCACCATCGGCATCAGCCTTGGCAGCGAAGTCAATGGCAGCAGCAGGTGTTCCGATAGCGGAAGCGGAGAAGGGAATGTAGAGGCCGGCAATCTCAGGGCCGTCGCCTACCTGTCCGATGGGATAGGCCAAGGCCGTGGCCGTATCTACTTCAGCGATAAAGTCGGGCGTATCGTACTCGCGCAAGTCGGCAGCCCAGTAGAGCGTCTCGGTATCGTGATCAAACTCCATGCTCTGGAAGTAGGTGGGATGATAACCGGTGTGTCCGATGGTGGTCAGCGCGCCCGTGGTCTTGTCTATACTGCAGAGATAACCTTGGAACGTGATACCATAGAGGCGGCCATCGTATGTACAGGCCAATGTGAAGAAGGCACTGTCGAGCGAAGCCACCGTGGTACTTTCAGCCGTATTGAGGTCAATGGTATAGAGCACGGAGTTGCTCTGATAGGGACAGTTGATCGCATACATCTTCTTGGTGGAATAGTCGTACGTCATGTCGTTGATATGGCGTACAAATCCGTTGAGTGCGCCTACCGTATCGACCTTTTCGTTGTCGATGTCGTAGCGCAGGAGCGACTCGGGCACCATTGTCTCGCCGTCGAGGACGGTACGCTCGATATAGTAATATCCCTCAGCATAAGCGGCAGCCGTCACATCATGGGTGGCATCACCAAAGAGACGGATATGGGTGAACTGTCCGCCATCGTCCAAGGGGAAGGACACAAGACCGTTGATGTACTTCGAGTCGGTCTCGTCGTAACTAAGTATACCATAGGCAGTCTTCACTGCACCGTCGCTCTCCTTGAGCTGCAGTTTCGCCTTCGGCATTGCGCTACGCGAAGCGTCATGCGGACGGCGCACATTCTGCTGGGCCAGAGCCGTGAGCGGCAACGCAAGCGCAACCGCCATAAGCCATCCCGCCACAGATGTGTGCTTGAGATAGAATTTCTTCATAAAAAAATGGTTTGTATTAATAATAATGTAAAGTTTCGGTTTTTCCATCAAGGAAAGAGGATTGGGTATTCCTGCTGACAAGATGACGGTGCCAACGTCTCCATATCGAAGGCACGTACAAATCCATCTTGACAGAAAAGCACGCTTGGCTGCGACAAAATTACAAACTTTTTCACAGAAACAGGAAAGAACGGACAAAATTCATCGAATCTCGTTCACGCATTGACAAGCCGGAACTATTTTCATACGAAAAGTATGCAATTTTGTCCTATCAAATCCAATCAAAAAGAGTATGACACAAAAAACGCTAAAAGAATGGCACGGCATTTGTGCGTACAACGGTAAATTCATATATTTGCAACCGTGGGATGTCATACACCGACGACCACGACAAAAAGGAAACAAAACAAAAACAATACTTATCATGCAACAAGAAAGAATCTACAACATGCCGAGAGAGCGCGACAAATGGCTCTCTGCGGCCTTCCCCGCACTCATGCGCAAGGTATACGTATGGATGGCCTTGGCACTCGTCATCACCGCAGTTACCGCCTACGGCGTTGCCAGTTCGCCCAACATCGTGATGGCACTTTATAGCAACCGCGCCGTCATGTGGGGGCTCATCATCGCCGAGCTGGCCATTGTCATCGGCGTGAGCGCAGCCATCAACCGCCTGTCGCTCACCACGGCCACCATGCTATTCATCCTCTACTCGATCATCAACGGAGCCATGCTGTCGTCAGTCTTCCTTGTTTTCTCGGCCACCGTCATCACCAAGACCTTCCTGGTCACCGCCGGAACGTTCGGTGCAATGGCCGTGATAGGATACACGACAAAGACAGACCTCACCTCTATGGGCAAGATACTCCTGATGGGACTCATCGGACTCATCATCGCCTCAGTCATCAACATGTTTGTAGGGAGCACCGGCTTCGACCTCATCATCAGTTATGTAGGCGTGCTGATATTCGTAGGTCTGACCGCATACGACTCGCAAAAGATCAAGGAGATGCTCGTCACCTGCGATGAGATGAACGACAGCACACAGAAGCTCGCCCTTATGGGTGCACTGACACTCTACCTCGACTTCATCAACCTCTTCCTCTACCTGCTCCGCATCTTCGGACGCAGCGAGAAATAAGAGATTCTGACAAACCCGTCCACACGAAAAGGGCAACCGCAAGGCACACAGCGCAGCGGTTGCCCTTTTCCGTTTCATACGCCAAGGCTGCCGCTTTCGGTGAAAGCAACGCATACAAAGTATAAAAATACGCGAAAAAATGACGTTTTTTAGAATCCCGAAGCACATTTCATCATTTTTATAAAAACATTCGTATATAATATAGAAATTATTACTTATATTTGCACACAGAAAGAATATTTATACAAAATAAGAAAAGAAGAAGATATGAAAGTGAAAAGCGACAGAATGGAAGCCCTCAAGATGCTCATCTCCAGTCAGGAGATGTGCAGTCAAGAGGAATTGCTACAGGCACTGCAAAAAGAAGGTTTCGCACTGACGCAAGCCACGCTGAGCCGCGACTTGAAGCAACTGAAAGTGGCAAAAGCAGCCAGTATGAACGGAAAATACGTGTATGTACTGCCCAACGAAACGATGTACAAGCGCATTCCCAATCCGAAGGCCGCGACCGAGATGCTCAGCATGCCGGGCTATATGTCTATCAATTTCTCAGGAAATATAGGCGTGATTCGCACACGGCCGGGCTACGCAAGTGCCATTGCCTACAACATAGACAGTAGCAACGTACCCGAAATCATCGGTACCATTGCCGGCGACGACACCATCATGATTGTCATACGCGAGGGCACAAGCCGACAGGAAGTCATCAACAGCCTCAGCCGGTTTGTGCCAGGTATGGAATAAACATCAACGCACCATTGAGTAGCGCAGAAAAAACATACCTCGTGCAACAATTACCTGCCAAACCGCGTCTAATCAATGTAACCAAAACCTACATCAACGAAACAATGAGCAACAAACTGAGACGTTCTGCCGACAAAAAAATCGCCGGCGTCTGCGGCGGAATAGCCGATTTCCTCGGCATCGACCCCACACTGGTGAGGGTCATCTATCTACTGGCCACCATATTCACCGCCTTTAGCGGATGTATCGTCTATTTGATACTATGGGCCGTTATGCCCGACTATTGGAAATAAAAATATCCAAGGCCAAACCGACCAAGAGGGGCAAAGATGCTACACCCGGCAGCATCTTTGCCCCTCAACTATTTTTATTCAAAGAATACGATCACTTGACCATCTCCACTACAGGAAGAATGGCGTCACCGATACAAGCCGACGGCATCTGGATATGAAGCATGGCGCAGACCGTGGCGGCAAGGTCGACGATGCGGGTCGGGGTTGACGTACTACCGTGCTTGATGTTCCAACCAAGGAACACAAGAGGAATGTGGGTATCATAGGGTGCCCACACACCGTGCTGCGTACCGATATAATCCTTGTCTACATGTGCCTCGAAGAAGTCGGGACGGAGAATGACGACAATGTCGCCGCTACGCTCGCGGTTGTAACCGTTGTTGATCTGTTCGCGTATCCGTGCCGGCATGGTCGTGGTGTTCACCTTCTCATAGTCCACTACATATTGGTACTGCGTGTCTTTCTTGAGGATGTCGATGGCAGCGGCCTTCACCTTTTCATAGTCGAGCCCTTTCTCCTCCAGTCCTTTGCGATTGATGAAGAACTGGTAACTGATTTCATCGTTGATATACTCCATATCGACACCGAACTGCGCACGGAGGCCGTCGTTGAGAGCCTTGCGTGCATCGCGTGATTCCCAACCTCCACCGGGCAGTTTGTGATTGTTGAGGAAATTGGGATTGTGTGCGGCCCCGTGGTCGGCAGAAAGGAAGAGCAGATAGTTGTCACGGCCTACTTTCTCGTCAAGAACGGAAAGGAAGTGGGCGAGATCCTTGTCCAACTGCATGTAGACCTCATAGTTCTCCTTGCCGCGCGTACCATACTGGTGACCGACCGCATCGGTAGAGGAAACGCTGACGCAGAGCATATCAGGTACGTCGTGCTGTCCGAGTTGTTCGTTTTCGAGCGCAGCCTCAGCCATTTTGAAGGTCATCGTGACACCCTCGTTGGTCGGTTTGATATCGTATCCGGGCTTGGTATGGTTGGCCTTGTTGAATTTCTCCACCCACTCGGGCAATTTGTCCATATAGTAGGTGCTCGTGATGAAGTGACCTACCGACTTGTCATACCAGTAAGCGGCATCAGCACTATGTCCGGCGGGAAGTATGGAAGCGCGGTCCTTGAGAGCGACACCGATCACCTTCGACTTGAAGTCGGTGGCTACCTTGAGTTGGTCGCCGATGGTTGTGGCCAACATATTGCGGGGTGACATCTGTCCGGCGCGGCTGGTTGTGCCCACACCGCTGACGGTCTTGTCTTCGCAGCAGTACACTGCCTTGCCGCCGATATGGAAATCATTGCCTGCTATGCCTGTCAGCGCGGGTACCGAACCCGTATAGAGACTGCTGTGACCGATAGCCGTGACCGTAGGCACATAGTTGATATGGTTGTTTTCCAGGCTGTATCCCTCGTCGACGAGACGCTTCAGACCGCCTTCGCCGTATTTGTCATAATAGTAGTAGAGGTAGTCCCAGCGCATCTGGTCTACCGCCAGTCCGACCACCAGTTTCGGACGCTGCACCTGTGCCGATGCCATCAGGGCCGAACAGAGCACGAATGCCGACAGGAAAATTCTTCTGATCATGTGTTTTGTATTTGATTTATAAGTTATAGACGCTGGCTGTACAAACGGCATACGCCGCCAAACAACCTATTGATACAAAGGTAGTAAAATAAATCTGTCGAAAACGAAAAGCCGAAAGAATTTAACGTACTTGTTCCGTTTCCGACACAGGCTTGTAATACCGTTCGACAAGCGGAACGATAATTTCCGGTACAAGACCGTCAATGGGCAGTCCTTCTTTGAGTCGCTCGCGCACCATCGTGCTGCTCACGTCGAAGCGTCCGGTCTCGACAAGTGTCACCCCGTGCGGAAGTGTCGTCTTGTCGATATCGTACCCCGTGCGGGGATAGATGAGTATACGGTAGTGGCGTATGATGTCGTCGGCGTGATACCATCGGGAAAAGACGGTCCAGTTGTCGGCCCCGATGACCAGTACAAACTCCCGATCGGGATAGTCGTGCGAGAGGGCACAAAGCGTATTCCACATATAGGAAGGCCGGGGCAGATGAAACTCATAGTCACTGGCCACCATACCCGCCTCGGCAGACAAGGCCATCCGGGTCATCTCCAGTCTTTTTGTATCGTCGAGAAGGTCTGAACTGCGTTTGAGCGGATTCTGCGGAGACACCATCAGCCATATCTCGTCGAGCCCGCCGAGCCGGAGCAATTGGCGGGCCAGCGCGATATGGCCTGTGTGAACAGGATTGAACGAGCCGCCATAGATGGCCGTCACCTTTTTCGCCGTCACCATTCCGTCACTTTGAAAGAAATTCCTTGATAGCGGCAAGAGCCTCGTCCGTCGCCTTGTCGAGGTTGTCGTTGATGACCACCTTGTCGAAACGCGGCGCGAAGGTCAGCTCGTAGGCGGCGCGGGCCAGACGGTCCTCGATCACCTCGGGGGCATCAGTACCGCGGCCTTCAAGCCGACGGCGGAGTTCGTCGACCGACGGCGGCTGTATGAAGACGCTCAGCGCCCGGTCGCCATAATACTCCTTGATACGGCATCCGCCCTTGACATCGACATCGAACACCACGTTCTCGCCACGTGCAGACTGTGTTTCCACCTGTGATTTCAGTGTCCCGTAAAAACGGTCTTTGTATACCTCCTCATACTCCAGGAACTCGTCGGCGGCGATACGCTGACGAAATTCCTCCGGCGAGAGGAAGAAATATTCCACTCCGTCACGCTCAGTGCCGCGGGGAGCGCGGCTCGTACACGAGATGGAGAAGGCCAAATGCAGTTCGGGATGCTGCATCAGACGGCCGATGATAGTACTCTTTCCGCTACCGCTTGGTGCGGAGAAGATGATGAGTTTGCCTGCCATTATCTTACTTGTTAAGGCGAATTATACAATTCAAGTTTTATAGAGCGTTGAGCACCTGCTCCTTGATCTGCTCCAGTTCGTCTTTCATTTTGACCACGATATTCTGCATCTCGGCATTGTTGCTCTTGCTGCCGGTGGTATTGATCTCGCGGCCCATTTCCTGGGCGATGAAACCGAGTTTCTTTCCCTGGCCGCATCCGTCGTTCATGGTTTCGCGGAAGTATTTGAGATGGTTGGCCAGGCGCTGCTTTTCCTCGCTGATGTCAAGTTTCTCGATGTAGTAGATGAGTTCCTGCTCAAGGCGGTTCTTGTCATACTCCACGTCGGGTATATTCTTGAGTCCGTCGATGATGCGGGCCTTGATTTTTTCCACACGCGCCTTTTCGTAGGGTTCGATGCTATGGAGCAGATGCTCGATATTGTCGACTTTCTCATTGAATTTTCTTTCCAGCGCGGCACCTTCCTGTGTACGGAAGGCCACCAGTTGGTCGAGGGCGTTCTCCACACATTGGCGGGCGGCGGCCCACTCCTCGTCATCGAGTACCTCCACCTCGGTTTTTGCCGTCACGTCGGGAAGGCGCAAAAGCAGCGAGAACCAGTCCGTCGGAACGGGCAGACCGGTCTTTTCGGCGATGTCGCGTATCTGCCGGGTATAGTTTTCCACCAGGGCGGCATTGATAGACACGGCATCGACAGCATTTTCCTTCTCTATCCAGATGGAGAAGTCTACCTTGCCGCGCAGCACCTTGGCACTGATGGCCTGCCGTATCTCCATCTCTTTCTCGCGATAGAGCGGAGCGATGCGCGTAGAGAGGTCGAGGGTCTTGCTGTTGAGTGATTTCACCTCGACATTGATTTTCTTTCCTTTGTAGGCCACGACTGCTTTGCCGTAGCCAGTCATTGATTGTATCATGATTCCGAATTTAGGCAACCTATAATTTACATATACCCCAAAAACCGCAGCACATCGTTCAGATTGGCTACCACCATGAGTATCAGCAGCACGCCGATACCGATATATTCGGCGCGGATCATAAAGGTCTCGCTGGGCTTGCGGCGCGTGATCATCTCATAGAGCAGGAACAATACGTGTCCGCCGTCGAGTGCAGGTATGGGCAGTATGTTCATGAAGGCCAGCATGATGCTCAAGAAAGCGGTCATCAACCAGAACATATGCCAATCCCACGTGGAGGGGAAAAGGCTTCCGATGGCACCGAAACCGCCAAGCGACTTGGCACCGTCGGCAGAGAAGACATATTTCAAATCGTCGACATACCCCGAGAGCACATTGCAACCGTACTTCACACCGGCGGGAATACTCTCGAAAAATCCGTACGATACATGCGTAGACGGATAGAAGTCGGCCAACGGGCGGACGGCAAAACCGAACACGAGGTCATCCCCGAGAAGTGCTTTGGCTACACAGGTGTCGTTCTTTGCGCCTGTGGTGTGCACAAACGCGATGCTTACCGTGCGTGCCTCTATGCTGTCCTTATGGTCTTTGGCGGCATCGAGCATATCGTGATGGCGGCCCAACTCATCGGTAAACTCATTGTAGGAGTCTACGGCCTTGCCGTCAACGGCAATCACCTTGTCACCCTTGCGGATACCGATAGACTGCGCGACGGATTTCTCAACGACGCTGTCCACTTCAGCCGGGATGAACGGCCGGGCGAACTGCGGGGTCGACTTGAGCATACTGAGCAGATTGATCTCACCGGGGAGCGCGATGCTCACCTTCTTGCCGCCGCGCAGCACATCAGCCCGACGGGCTTCAGAGAGGTCGCGGAACATATCGGCGCCGTAGGTCTTGAATGCGCCCTTCTCTGTACCGAGCAGCACATCGCCGTCACGGAAACCGTAGTTTTTGGCTTCCTTGTTGAACTTCATGCCCATCGTCATGTCCTTGGCGGCGATATAGTTGTCACCCCAATAGAACAGGCACATGGCATAGATGAACAGGGCCAAAAGGAAATTGACCAGTACGCCACCCACCATGATGAGCAGACGCTGCCATGCGGGTTTCGACCGGAATTCCCAGCTCTGTGCGGGCTGGCTCATCTGCTCGGTATCGAAAGACTCGTCTATCATGCCCGAAATCTTGCAATAGCCGCCCAAGGGCAGCCATCCGATACCGTATGTCGTGTCACTGTTTTTCGGTTTGAACTCGAAAAGGTGGAACCAGGGATCAAAGAAAAGGTAGAATTTCTCCACCCGGACACCAAAAAGTTTGGAGAAGAAAAAGTGTCCTCCCTCGTGGAGAAGTACAAGTATGGAGATTGCCAGCATGAACTGCAGCAACCGGATCAAAAATACTTCCATTGCGTTTTTATCGTTGTTGGTTCATTATTTCTGCTGCAACGGTACGCGCCTCGGCATCCGTGGCCACATACACGCCGTAGTCGGGGTGGGCATCAAAGGACACACGTTCCATCGTCTGCGCGATAATCTCGGCCATAGCGGGGAAGGAGCAGTGCCCGTGGCGGAAACCCTCGTTGACCACCTCATTGGCCGCATTGACGATACACGGCACGTTTCCGCCCCGCTTGATGGCTTCCATGGCGAGAGCGAGACACCGGAACTTGTCCAGATCCGGTTCAAAGAACTCCAGCGTGTGCTTGAACAGGTCGAGACGGTCGCCCTGCAAAGGCAACCGCTGGGGGAACGAGAATGCGTACTGTATGGGAAGCCGCATGTCGGGAACGCCCAACTGGGCCTTGACTGCGCCGTCTGCAAACTGCACGGCACTGTGTACGATAGACTGGGGATGTACCAGCACCTGTATATTCTCTACCGGAACGCCGAAGAGCCATTTGGCCTCAATCACCTCAAAGCCCTTGTTCATCATCGTGGCAGAGTCGATCGTGATCTTCGCTCCCATATCCCATGTAGGATGACGGAGGGCATCCTGTGCGGTGACCGTTGCCATCTGTTCACGGGTGAAGGTGCGGAACGGACCGCCGCTTGCCGTGAGCAATATCTTGTCGATGGCATTGCCGTCCTCTCCGACAATGCTCTGGAAGATGGCGGAGTGCTCGCTGTCGACAGGAATGATGGAGGCATGATACTGCGCGGCAAGCTGGCAGATCAGTTCTCCGGCCACGACAAGCGTTTCCTTGTTGGCCAGACAGATTTTCTTTCCGGCCTTGATGGCATGTATTGTGGGTGAAAGCCCTGCGTAGCCCACCATTGCGGTAAGCACCATGTCTACCGGACCGGCCTCCACAATCTCGTCGAGCGCGGCGGCTCCGGCATATACTTTGATATCGGGACAATCGTCGAGAAGAGATTTCAGCCGGCCGTAATGTGCCTCATTGGCGATGACCACGGCTGCGGGATGGAATTTGCGGGCCTGCGCCGCCAACTCGTCGACACGGTTGTTGGCCGTCAGACAATATACCTCATAGAGGTCATTGTGTTGCGCTATCACGTCCAGGGCCTGCGTACCGATCGAACCGGTAGAGCCGAGGATGCATATCTGTTTTTTCATATTGTTCTTGTGGAATGGTATTTTGGAAACACGACACAGGATTAGAGGTCGAACAGTCCTTCAGGCAGGTGCATCGTGATGGTCTGCCCCGTCATGTCGACATCGGCAATCAGTTCTTCATGGGCAGGCAGAAGCATATCCTGTCCGTCAGCGGCAGACACCTCAAACAAGGTATTGACGGTACTGTCGTCTACCGACCGTATGGTACCGACCCTACGGCCCGACTCCTGGTCGATGACCGCAAAGCCGACAATGGCGCTCCATGTCACTACGCCGTCGTCACCTCCGGCATGGGCACGGGGGAAGAACACTTCGCACCCGGTCAGTTGGCGAACTTTTTCTTGTGTGTCGATGTCACAGAACTTCACGATGGCCGTGCTGTCCGACCTGAAACGGTACTCCTCCATGAAGAACGGCACGAGTATGCCGTCGATGTCAAGCACCAGGTATTCGGCATCGGTACGGTCGAACACATCGTCGTCGAACATGAAATTGATTTCGCCCGACACGCCGTGCGGCTTGCCGATTTTGCCGATTTTGTACACTTCTTCGCGTCGTATCATCAGCACGTCTCCCTTCTGATGTTAGCCCCGAGGGCATTGAGACGGTTTTCGATATCCTCATATCCGCGGTCTATCTGCGCGATATTCTCGATGCGGCTGACACCCTTCGCTCCGAGAGCGGCGATAAGCAGGGCGATACCGGCACGGATATCGGGACTGGTCAGGCGGCCGGGACGCAGTTGCAGTTTATGGTCATGGCCCACAACAACGGCCCGATGCGGATCGCAGAGGATAATCTGTGCTCCCATGTCAATGAGTTTGTCGACAAAGAACAGGCGGCTCTCAAACATCTTTTGGTGAAACAGCACACTGCCGCGGGCCTGCGTAGCCACTACGATAAGCACGGAGATCAGGTCGGGCGTGAGTCCCGGCCAGGGTGCGTCGGCCAAGGTCATGATAGTGCCGTCGATAAACGAGTCGACGACGTAGTGCGGCTGTTTGGGAATAAAGAGGTCGTCGCCTTCCACCTTGATCTTCACGCCAAGGCGGCGGAAGGCATCGGGTATGATGCCGAGGTTGCGTACAGACACATCCTTGATACGGATGCCCTCGCCCACCATCGCCGCCATGCCGATAAACGAGCCCACCTCGATCATGTCGGGCAATACGCGGTGTGTCGCTCCGTGCAGGCGGTCGACACCGACAATGGTCAGAAGGTTGGAGGCGATACCGCTGATCTTGGCACCCATAGCGTTGAGCAGATGGCAGAGTTGCTGTATGTAGGGTTCGCAGGCGGCATTGTAGATGGTGGTCGTGCCTTTGGCGAGCACGGCGGCCATGATGATGTTGGCCGTTCCGGTGATGGAAGCCTCATCGAGGAGCATATAGCAGCCTTTCAGACGGCTGGCCTCGATATTGTACACCTTGCGGTCGCTGTCTCCGACAAACTTGGCCCCGAGGTATTTGAAACCCAGAAAGTGGGTGTCGAGCCGGCGGCGTCCTATCTTGTCTCCGCCCGGTTCGGCGATGGTTGCCTTGCCGAAACGCCCGAGCAGCGGGCCCATCAGCAACACGCTGCCGCGCAGTGCCGAGCATTTCTTGACATACTCGTCGCAGCCGAGGTAGTCGAGGTTGAGCTGGTCGGCCTGAAAAGAGTAGTCGTTGCGTGAGTGCCGGGTCACTTTCACACCGATATCACGCAGCAACTGTATGAGATTGTTCACGTCGAGGATGTCGGGGATATTGTCGATGCGCACCTCGTCGTCGGTGAGCAACGTCGCACAGATCACTTCGAGAGCCTCGTTTTTTGCGCCCTGCGGGGTGATGGTTCCGCTGAGGGGATGTCCACCCTCTATGATGAATGTCTCCATGATGTCTTACTTTCTGCGGTTTTTCTTTTTTTCTGTGGCGGTTGGCAGTTGTTTCATATCCTCCTTGGAGAAGGTGAACTTGCCGGGATCGAGTTGCACACGGCCGTCGGTGAGACTGGCAATGTCGGAGATGACCTTCTCGTCGTCGGTCGAACCGTGCCCCCATTGATACAAGTCGCGCTTCATCTGATTGGCCGTCAGCCGTACCAGTTCGGTATACTCAGGTCCGTCGGGCATGGTCTTGAGACGCTCCAGCATTTCAAACACCATGTGTCCATAGTGGCGCACGGGAATACGGGTCATCGGATAGGGCAACGGGTCGGGACGTGTGGTGATCTTGTGGGCCTCAGTCACATCGTAGGGATAGTCCACATCGAGTTTGAAATCACTCATCAGTGCCAAATGGTCCCACAACTTGTGACGGTAGTCAGGGGTGTTCTGCGGTTGCGGAAACATGCGGCCCATGATGGTCACGATGGTTTCGGCACAACGTTGGCGCTCAGCCCCGTCGGTCAGAGCGACGGCATGGTCGACCATGCTTTGTATTTCGCGGCCATACTCGGGCAGTTTGAGATGCTCGCGCTGGGTATTGTAGTCTAATCCTTGTATATTCATATTCGGTATGTTCTGTATGCAGTAGCGGGCACGTTTTCAGATTGTCATCACATTTTGCCGATACCATCTCCACATTTTCCCTATATAATAATGTGGAATGGCAAACGGTAAGGAATCGTACACGCGGGGAGGGGGTCAGAGCAGGTTCTTGGGCAGTTTGGCCACAAAGTCCTTCAAGTAGTAAGGCACAAAATAGGCCACATCCTCGTATTTCTCATCAAGATAGCGTTTTTCGGCGAGGGGGAACATCCATTTGGCCAACGGATCGATATCCTTGATATAGTGGGCATTGGGGTGATTGATGGTCTCCATACATTTGGCGGCTCCGTTGCCGAAGAAATAGACGGGGCCTTTGTCGAGCCACTCC
This sequence comes from Akkermansia muciniphila, assembly GCA_963621665.1. GTDB lineage: Bacteria > Bacteroidota > Bacteroidia > Bacteroidales > Bacteroidaceae > Prevotella. The sequence goes on from CAVFEZ010000040.1 coordinate 23,731, forward strand.
CGATAGGTATCTTCCGTCACAACGTCAGCCTCGATGCCCCGCAAGGGTTTCAGTGCGCGGTCGTAGATGGCGGAGTATACTTCCATACGGCGTGCATCGATCATCGGACAAAGCAGGGCATTGTCTTCTATCTCCTTGTGCAGGAGTACGGGCACACACATCACCTCAAGCGTGGGTACGGCCAGCAGTTTCAGATCGCGTCCGAAGCAGACGCCCTTTGCCGTGGAGACACCGATACGCAATCCCGTATACGACCCCGGGCCGCAACTCACAGCCACCGCATCGAGCGGTATGGCATGACTGTCGGCGAAAGACATTGCCTCATCGACAAATCCGCCAAGTTTTGCGGCATGACTGGGGCCGCTATATTCTTCCTTACTGAAAATGCAAGCGCCGTTCTCGCTTACGGCTACCGAGCACACCTGAGTGCTCGTCTCGATATGTAAAATACACGACATCGCGGGTAGAATTAAGGCGTGACACAAACAGGCCACACTTGTTCTTGTTTTTTTTGTCCGGCACTCCCCCTACTCCAATCATTCAGGCAGGTTCCCAAAAGCCCGGCAACGGTATTTTTTAGACTTTGCCCTTGGGGAGTTTCCTTTATATTTCTGCAAAAATACAACATTTATTCCAAAGTATCATTACTTTAACACAAATATTAAGTAATATTGGTGTCCGGCGAAAATGCAAGAAAGTTCCGTTCATTTTCCCGAAGAATACAACGCAAAACAGTCTTCGGGCCCGAGTACTCGAGTATTCGGCCTTGCGGACTCGGGTATTCGGCCTCAAATACAGCGGTATTCGGGCCGAACGACAGCAGTATTCGGGCCGAATACTCGAGTATGCAAGGCCGAATACTGCAACACCATGGTAAAATGGGGTCAACGGGGTGCTGTCACAACAAGCGGATGCGGGCATCGAAATCGCGCGCCCCACCCTTCTCGCCAAACATTTTGCGGAGAAGGCGCACACGCAGGTTGGTCACATTCTGCGACGAGACGCCCGTCAGCGCGGCCATCTCCGACGGGGCAAAGCGCAGACGGATGAGCATGATGACGTTCACCTCTCCCCACGCCAGCGAAGGATGGTCGGCCAACAGTGCGGAGAGATGCGCATCGTGCGCGCTGAGAAAGCGGTGCAGGTCGTTCCACAAGGCATTGTCGGCCACTTGTCCTTTTGCTGCCGTCTCGTGCAGACGCTGCACTTCGGGTGCTGAAAGCAATGTGTCTGCCTTGTCCCATTGTACCGGTTTGGTCTGGTCGGCCTGATATTTGGCAATATCGCGACGCAGACGATGCACCTTGCGCCGGTCGTAACCCCACAGCGCCAGCAGAGCACCAAGTACCAGCACGCCAACCATGCCGCCCACGGTCCATGCGCGGAGATTATGCGCCTGCGCCATTTCCTGGTCAAAACGCACTTGCACATCCGACACCTGCGACGTTTCCTCGGCTGTGACTGCCCGGGCATAGACTTGGTTGAGTTGTTGGCTGAGATACAATGCGCTCGTCAGGTCCGACCGCTCTGCGGCAGCATCGGCCAACCGCTGCAAGGCGGTACGGTGAATGTCATGGTCGAAGGAGTCGGCGGCATCATACCAGCAAGAGACGGCCTGCGGCATCAGATGCTTTGCGGCATACACATCGCCGAGATAGAGCGAGGCACGGCGGTCGGGATCCGTGTCGCAATTGTCGGACAACAGTTGTTCGGCCCTGGCCGTGTCGCCCTGTTCGAGCCATCCCAACGCTACGGTCGACACCAAAGGGGCCGACTGGTCCTGCGACACGCGGGGAAGCACCTTTTGTATATGGCGCACGGTGAGTGCGAAACTGTCCGTCTGCGAGGCTTGATGCCAGGCCAAAGCCAAGGCATTGAGCGCAGCGCCCTCATTGTCGGCACTTCCCGACTGACGGGCTGACGCGAGCGCTCTCCTTAGGCAGACCAGCATAAGGTCGCTACACCCCGTCACGCGGTTGACCTCACCCAGCGCGGCCGCTATACGGTAGTCCAGTTCGGCTGAGTGCAGACGGGCGGCGGCATACTCCGCCTCTTTCAGTTTATGGGCCGACGCCACATACCGCCGTGCGTCATACAAGGCGAGGCCCCACTGCAACAAGGCCCGCGCATAATGGTCATCATCGCCGACCGCATCGAAATAGTAGGCCGACCGCCGTATGAACGTATCGCGGGTAAAGGTGATCCCCAACCGCCGCATGGCCTCACGGTAGAGCAGTTCGTACAGGGCGCTGTCGGCACAAGAGGTCAAGACGGTGGAGTCGAGCGCATCGAGACGGTCGACCACCTCATGGGGACGGGTCACCACCATGCGGTCGCACTCGGCCAGCACGGCAAGACACGGCAACTCGCGCCGACCACAAGCGCTAAGCATGGCGGTCAGCACGAGGAGAGAGAGCAAAAAGGTTTTCAGACCTTTCATCCAATAGGGTTTTATTTCTTGGCTGTGAAGGTGATGGGGAGCATAAATTTCACTCTCACGGTCTTGCCCTGATGCTTTCCGGGTGTCCATTTCGGCATTTTCTTCACGATCTCAACGGCGGCCTCATCGAGTACCTTCGACACCGAGCGCACGACGCTGACGTCGGTGATCGAGCCATCGGTATCGACAACAAAGCCTACGTAGACTTTACCCTGTTCGCCACGCTCTGCTGCTTCCTTAGGGTACTTTATATTCTCACAGAGAAACTCTATCATCTTGGTGTGCCCACCGGGGAAGTCGGGCATCACGTCCACCTTGTCGTATACTTGTCCCTTTCCGGGCACGAGCGTCTCGGTGAGACTGGAGGCTTGGGCGCAACTGAAGGTCAGCAGGGCAGCCAATGTCAAAATAACGGTCTTTTTCATTGTCGTTTGTTTTTTAGAAGTCGTTTGTTTTATTTGGGGGATTTACCCATTCTGTCTCCGGAAGACAGTGCAAAAGTAGTCTTTTCCCGTTTTTCGGGCAAGAAAAGCGTTACACACGTTTACACAAACGGCATTTTCATGGTATTTTGTCTGTTTTTCCTTATTTCCTTATGGATGGGCACACGACTGATTTTCGAAATCTCACGAGTATGTCCGATATTATTTATATCTTTGTAGTCAAAGAAAAATTCTGCCAGAGCAAGGATAGTATTGTCAGAAAAGCGACAAAATGGCTATTGATATCCCGAAAAAATATCGCAATCAGTGAGTTCCGTAGGGATGGGAGTGTTCAAAATCGGATAAAAACGTACTGGCATTTAGTGACGGTAAAAATATCGCAACCAGCGAGTCCCGTAGGGACGACAGACTATAGCGTAGGGGCTGGCCCCTACGTTTTGATAAGGTTATCAATAACTCAGCCCCTGTAGGGGGCGCATAGTTCATTGTTAGAGATTTATTGGTGTCCGGCAAAAATACCATATAACATTGTAATACATTGAATGTCTACTCGTTACAAGGATCTTTGATATTTGCGGCTTACTTTTGACCATTGCACGATTCGCCATTCGCAGCCCCTGTAAGGGGCGAATATTACAGGATAGGGCCTCGGCCCTATCT
>CAVFEZ010000041.1:0-26796 GCA_963621665.1 Akkermansia muciniphila
CTCATAGTCTGTCGTCCCTACGGGACTCGCAGGTTGCGATATTTTTACCGAACACCAATAATTTTCACAAAAAATTCACATTTTTATCGTCTTGTAATTTTTTTTTTTTTACATTTGCAACCACATGAAAGACCAAGGTACGTCAGAAGCCTTGAGACCCCACCTGCCGGAAAACATTATATACTACATTTATACAATTTATTTACCTAAAACAGGAATTTATGGACAATCAAGCAAGACCGTTGCTTCCCGCATGGACGAAGCATATGGTGATTCCATTTGCCGTCGGCATGTTGCTGTGCTCTACCACCGCATCTGCAGCAGACGAACTGGCACGCTCCGTCTACACCGCAAGCCAATCACAGACCAATGTCACCGTCACGGGACGTGTAGTTGACGCATCGGGCGAACCGCTCATCGGTGTGACCGTAGCAGAAAAGGCCAACAAGAAAAACGCCGCCGTCACCGACATTGACGGAAAATACACCCTCAAGATACCCGCAGGATCACACATCACCTTCTCTTATGTAGGCTACAAGACCCAGGACATCGCCGTCGGCGGACGCAAGACCATCGACGTGACCCTCTCCGAAGATGCCGAAATGCTCAACGACGTCGTAGTCATCGGTTACGGTACGGTGAAGAAAGCCGACCTCGCCGGATCGGTGGCCGTGATGGACAACAAGTCGTTCAAGGACCAGCCCGTGGCCCGCGTAGAAGACGCCCTCAACGGACGTATGTCGGGTGTGCAAGTGATGTCGAGCGGCGTGCCCGGCGGATCGATGAAGATACGTGTACGCGGTACCAGTTCGGTCAACAAGTCGAACGACCCGCTCTACGTTGTAGACGGTATCGTACGCGAGACAGGACTTGAGGGTATCAACCCCGAAGACATCCAGAGCATACAGGTGCTCAAGGACGCATCGTCGACCGCCATCTACGGATCGCGCGGAGCCAACGGCGTCGTGATGGTACAGACCAAGACCGGACGCGCCGGAGCCACACAGGTAGTGTTTGACGGTTCGGTCGGCATCAGCAACGCCTACCACATCCCCGAAGTGATGAGCGCCAAGGAGTATGCCGAAGCCCTCGTCAAGTACATGGGAGTCGACAAAAACGCCATGGCAGGCTACATCGACGGTACCAAGCCCGGCATCGACTGGATGGACACCATTCTCCAGACCGGCGTGACCCAGAACTACAAGGTAGCCGTATCCAAGGGCGGCAAGGACACACAGATCTACTTCTCGGCCAACTACATGGACCAGAAGGGTGTCGTCGTCGACACCAAGTCGAAGCGCTACGCAGTGAAGGCCAACCTGCACTCCAAACTCTACAACTGGCTGGAACTCACCGCCGACGTCAACCTCGCACAGACCAAGGGCAGCGGCGCAGGCTTCAACCAAAGCCAGTCGAACCCCATCTGGATCGGCCTCAACTATTCGCCCACCATGGAGATGCTCGACGAAAACGGCAACTACAACTCCGATACGAACAACAATATCCAAAAGAACCCCTACGGTATACTCCACGCCAACGTCAACGACCGTCAGCGTACCATGGCTACAGGACACGTCGACCTGAAGTTCAACATCGTCGACGGACTGACCTTCACCACCACCAACGGTGTAGACTACAATGACTACAAGTGGTACAACTTCTCCACAACCAAGGTTTACACCACCAACGGCATGGGCAACAACGACGCTGCCGTGATGAACCTGCAGACCACCAACAACCTGACCTACACCAACAAGTGGGGCGACCACTCACTCACCGCTACCGGCGTATGGGAAGCCACCTCACACGAGGTACGCAACATGGGTATCTCCGGCAAGAACCTCTCCAACGAGCAGGTAGGCTACTGGAACGTATCCAACGCCAAGACCCGCGAGGCCAGCAACAGCTACAGCAAGTGGACCATGCTCTCCGGCGTCGCCCGCGTGATGTACAACTACGCCGACCGCTACATGCTCACCGGTACGCTGCGTGCCGACGGTTCGAGCCGCTTCACCAACAAGAAGTGGGGCTACTTCCCGTCAATCGCTGCCGCATGGACCGTATCCAACGAGAAGTTCTGGGAACCGCTGCAGGACACCTTCGACTACTTCAAGATCCGCGCAAGCTACGGTATCATCGGTAACCAGGACATCACTCCCTACTCTACACTCGGAACCATCGGCTCAGTATCGTTCAACTACGGTACAGGCACAAATTATACCGGCTACTGGGCCAACGGCCTTGCCACTCCCGACCTCACCTGGGAGAAGGTGCACCAGTTTGACCTCGGCTTCGACCTCGGCTTCTTCCACAACCGCCTCAGCCTCGGCGTAGACCTCTTCTGGAAAAAGACCAAGGACGCCCTCCTCACCCAGTCTGCCCCCCAGTACCTCGGCGGTACCTCCTATTGGGTGAACGCCGGTGAAGTGAGCAACAAGGGTGTCGACGTATCGCTCACCGCACAGATACTGCAGACCGCCGACCTCCAGTGGACCTCCACGCTCAATGTAAGTTACCTCAAGAACGAGGTGACCAAACTGACCACCCAGACCCCGATGCTCTACGGTACATCTCCCTCGCCCGGATCTGTTGACCCCTGTACCATCATCAAGGAAGGCGAAGCCATCGGTACCTTCTACGGCTACAAGTGGGCAGGTGTCGCCAAGAACGAACAGGGCGACTATGTCGACATGTACTACGCAGCCGACGGTACAACGACCGCCAACCCCAACGCCGACACCGACCGTCAGATACTCGGACGCTCCAACCCCGACGTGACACTCGGATGGAACAACACCATCACCTACAAGAACTGGGAATTCAACGCATTCGTCAACGCTGCCTTCGGTGCCAAGCGCCTCAACCTCGTGCGCTACGCCATGAACTCCACACCCGGCGCCTCCTCATTCGTGACCGACAAGGACTACTTTGCCAACGTGGGCATCACCATGCCTACCTTCGGTTCTCAAAGCAAGACCTACGCCAACTGCGACAAGTGGCTTGAGAATGCCGACTACTTCCGTTGCGAAAACATCAGTGTAGCCTACACCTTCCCGCGCAGCCAGACCAAGTTTGCCGACATCCGTCTCGCTCTCTCCGCCCAGAACCTCTTCACCCTCACCGGTTACAAGGGCATCGACCCCGCCGGATCTGCCTTCAGCGACAACAATGTCGACCGCGACAACGGTCTCGACATGGGTGCATACCCCAACCCGCGCACCTTCTCGTTCGGTGTCCGCCTGACGTTCTGATCCAACACCTTTCGCAATCACAATATATTATATTAATCAGCAATCACTATGAAAACAAAAATATTCATGGGTTGTCTCATGGCCGCATCCCTGTTCACCATGACATCGTGCAGCGACTTCCTCACCGAGGATCCGAAAGGACAGCTCACACCAGACAATTTCCCGGCCAACAAGGACGACCTCACCAACAGTATCCATACACTGTATGAGAAGATGAACCAGACACAGAGCTGGACCAACCCCATGTACCCGCAGTGGCAAGGCGACGACATGACAGCCAACCCCGGCTCCAACAAGCAGGCCGTAGCCGCCCTCGACGCATTCAGTTCCAACGGCGACAACAAGGGTGTGACCGGCGCTTGGGACCAGCACTACGCTGCCATCAAAGCCGCCAACCTGCTTCTCGCCACCGCCAAGAATGCCTTGTCTGAAAAGTCAGGCGTCACCGAAAGCGATGTAGCCCTCGCCGAAGCACAAGCCCACTACTGGCGCGCCTACTGCTACTTCTATCTGGTACGCATCTTCGGTCCGCTGCCCCTCATCACCACAACAGACGTAAGCCTCTACGACGTGAAACTCTCCAGCGTGGAAGATATATACAACCTCATCGTAGAAGACCTGAAAGCCGCCGAGAAATCTCTCCCCATAGAATATGACGTTGTACCCCAGCATCACGACGGCGTCGACGCATGGGTGACCAAGCAGGCTTGCCAGGCTACCATGACCGCCGTATACATGGCCATGGCCGGATACCCGCTCAACAAGGGCACTGAGTACTACAAACTCGCCGCCAACAAAGCCAAGGAAGTCATCGACAACAACTCTACCTACGGTTTCTATGTCGACGAAGACTGGTCGCACGTATACTCCATGGGCCACAACTACAACAAGGAGACCATCCTCGGTATCGACAACAGTCCGCTCGTCAACTGGAGCCATGACTCAGAGCTCACCTCTTGCTGCCGCTTCGAAGGTCTCGGCGACGGCGGTTGGGGAGATGCATGGGGCGAGATCGCCTTCTGGAAACGCTATCCCGAAGGACCGCGCAAGAACGTAGTATACGCTCCGAAGGTCACCTTCCAGGAAGGCTACACCATCACCAAGGCCGTCGACTGGTGGGAACTGGACGAGAACGGCAACAAAGTGGTGGCTGCCTACCACCCGATGTTTGCTACCTACAGCCGCAACGCTGACGCTAACGGCAAGGAAATCATGGAGCCCTACGACTACATGAAGCCCAACTACAAAGGTATGACCAACGGCCACCGCCACCGCGTGATACGCTACTCCGAACTTCTGTTGTGGTATGCCGAGAGCGCCGCACGCTCAGGCGGCGACCTCAACAAGGCCAAAGAGTATCTGCGCCTCATCCGCAAACGTGCCGTGACCGACTACGAGAACGTGACACTCTCCAGCGGTGCAACCGTCAGAATCGCCGACATGACCGCCGACCAACTGGCAGAGGCCTGCTACATCGAGCACGGATGGGAAGTAGCCGGATACTGGACCGCCATGGTGACAAGACGCGCCGACGAGTTCCGTATGAACGAACTCAAGAAGAACTTCGACTACCGCGTTGCCAACAAGGAAATCGAAGTGGCCAATGTCAACGGCAAGTCCTACAAGGCAAAGGAAAGCGTGACCGTCACCAAGTCTACTTGGGATGGCGACAACTCCATCTATTGTCCGTATCCTACGCTTGAGGCCGAGAAGAACCCCAACCTCCACAGATAACGTAAACGCACTGCGCTAAACACCAGCGCGACACAGAAAATCCGCGACACCGACCAACGGCGTTGCGGATTTTTTTTGTACCGGACACCAACATTTCTTATAGCCGGCATCCCTATTGTTCGTCCTTTCGACAGAAAAACACTATTTTTGCAAGGAAGACACGCAAACCTTATTTTCATACGCCAATGATTACCAACGGACAGATACAACTCTATCCCTTCCTTCGCCTTGCCCTCTTTCTCATGCTCGGCACCGTCCTGGGAGACACATGTTTGGACACGGTGTCGCCCAGAATGTGGGGGACGGCGTGCGTAGCGGTACTCGTAGTCTCACTTGCGCTCTTCCGCCATCCGATAGGACAGACCACGGCGGTGTTCGTCGCCATAACAATGCTCGGAGGATTTCGCGTGTCAATATACCGCCACATCAACGAGCAACCGCTTCCCACAGTCGCCGTAACCTATGAAGCGCTGCTGACAGGAGAACCCGAAGTGAAAGGCAAAGTGCTGCGGTGCGACCTCCGCATACTCCGCGGACCGGTCGCAGGACGACGGGTGAAAACGTCCATACTGTGCGACACCGCCACCCACCGGTACAAGATGCTGCACGCGGGCGACGGCATCAAGGCCTGTTCGCTGCTGGAGAAGCCACAGGCGTATGCCGTCGCCGGGCATCACTTCGACTACTGCCAGTGGCTCCGCATACGCGGCTACACAGCACAGACCTTCATCTACTACAAAGACTGGGAAAAAATCAGCCTTTCAGTCCACGACATACCGTGGAGCGAAAGACTACAATTGCGGCTCGCCAAATGGCGAAACGCGCTGACCCGACAATTCAGACAGTACGGCGGCGACAACGAGGCCTACGCCGTCATAGCGGCGATGACCCTCGGCGACAAGTCGGCCCTAAGCAAGGAAATCCGTGAGACCTATGCCATCACCGGTGCGGCACATGTGCTTGCGCTCTCGGGACTGCATCTGGGCATCATCTACTTCATCCTGTCCTTTCTCTTTCTGCACGGCAGACGGCGCATAGCCGGACAAATGGTGACCCTCTGTGCCATCTGGGGCTATGCGATGCTCGTCGGTATGGGCCCGAGCATCGTACGGGCCGCCACCATGATGACCCTCTACGCCCTCGTCTCGCTGCTCAACAGAAAACGTTTCTCGCTCAACACCCTATCCTTCGCAGCATGTGCCATGCTGATGGTGCATCCGCTTGTATTGTGGGACACAGGATTCCAACTCTCATTCATGGCCGTACTGGGCATCATCTTGTTCTACCGACCGCTATACGGTATATTGTGCAGAATGGGCATACGGAGATGGAAGGTCACGTCGTGGGTGGGTTCGCTGGTCTCGGTATCGCTTGCGGCACAGGCCATGACGGCTCCGATAGTGGTGTGGTCGTTCGGGCGCTTCTCCACCTATTTTCTCATCACCAACCTCGTAGCCGTGCCTTTGACCACCGTCATCATCTATATGGCCCTCGCGGTACTGGCACTTGCCATATGGCCCACCGCCCAAATGTGGGCAGTAAAAGTCCCCTTTGCCGTGACCGGTCTGCTCAACACCTTACTGACCGGCATCTCCCGATGGCCGGGGGCAAGCATCGAGAACATACACATCAACCGCAAACAGACGTTCCTGCTCTACGTACTTTTGGCCTGCATCTGCATCCTGGCCAAATATGCAGCCAAGATGTACCGCTCGGCACACGGGCCGCAATTGAAGGCCCTTTCCAAACCGCGACAACGGCATCAGCAGACGGTCTCGAAATAGTTTTCGAGTTCGCGCTCGCAGTTGCCCTCCACGTTGGCCATATCCTTGATGATGCAGCCGTGTTCCAACAATGCGACCCGCATGGAGATGTCTACCGTATGCTGCAGATTGTGGCTTGACACAAGTACGGTAGCGCCCGTCTCACGGTTGTAGTCTACAAGAAGTCTTTTGAGGACGTGCTGAGTGCTGGGGTCAAGAAAATTGAAGGGTTCGTCAAGGATGACCAACTGAGGGCGGTTGAGCAATGCGGCAATGATGCCCACCTTCTGCTTGTTGCCCGCCGAAAGGTCGCGGATGTACTTCTTCTGGCCGAAAATCTCGCCACCCGAAAAACTTTCAAACGCCGACAGATGCCCAGCAATGGTATCTGCTGACAATCCGCTGATTCTGCCGACAAACCCGAAATACTCGTCGGGCGTAAGAAAGTCGATCAAGAATCCGTCGTCGATATAGGCCCCGGTCAGGCCCTTCCACTCCTCCGACTGGCTAGGGTCAATAGAAAAAGAGCCCCCATTCGCACCGGAATCCGACTTGGGCAAGTAGAGTACACGACCGCCGTCGGCCTTCACAAGATCGAGCATCAGACGGAAAAGCGTGGTCTTTCCAGCACCATTGTTGCCCACAAGACCGAGTATTTCACCTTCCCCCACACGCAGCGAAGGAATATCGACGACCGTGTTCGGGCCGTAACATTTCTTGAGTTGTTCTATCTGTATTTCCATATCATAGCGGTTTGCAACGACAAATATAGCAAAAAGTTTCTGACACCCGCACACATCACCGACCCTTTTTCACCCTCTTTGTTTCCACTGCACTCCCTCACAGTCAGCAAGACGGAACAAAAAAAGAAGGACTCCACAAAACATAAAAATGTATGTTTCTGTGGAGTCCCGGAATACCCTGCTTTACGAAGCAGCATCTCATTATCAACCGTCAGAAAGACTTGTCACAAGTCTATCAGACGGTTCCCGGATGAATATTATCGGGCAATGAGTCGATAACAGTCAGAATAATCATTTTTATCATCTTATAATCTTGTTCTTGCGCTGATGTTGAAAAATTCACCTTTTTCTGTGTCTCTCGCCAGCCAGTGTTTCGACGTGTATATTTCAACACGTCTCGCACGGCACCGGCATTGTACAGGTAGTGACAAATATATATTGAAATCTTGTGTTGGGCGGGAATATAGTCCCCGTTTTTCATATCACAAAAGTAAGAAAACCTACCCAAAAAGCAAATTGAAACGGCGAAAATTTGCAAATTTCCGCACCAAAAGGTTGTCGCAATGCATAAATTTACCATGTTACACCGGTTGTAACACCCCTTTTTACACACAGCGACAAACACGTCTGAATACATAGACAACCGCGAAAGAGCGGGGAAAGAGAGGTCGGGAAAGAGACAAACGGGAATACAGACCGTCGCTAAGGCGGAATTTTTGGGAAGCCATCTACAAGCAAAAATATTTTTTTTGTACATTTGCAAACATTCTACAAGATTCCATCATCATGTCCACACACTATCGCCCTATCCTGCGTACCGTCCTCTCCATCGTCCTGTTGTTCCTGCCCGCCCTGCTGTGGGCCGACGACTACGAGACCATCCTGCAACGCATCAGAAACGAGTACAAGCAGGAAAATCCCGACATCGAGAGCATACTGCAGGTGTACGACAATACGAAAGGCAACTTCACCGACATCGACTACACACGGACAGACCGGGCCAACTGGCCGCCGTACACCCACATCAACCGTATCAGGAAGATGGCCTTCGCCTATACCAACTCCGCCAACAAATACTACGGCAGCGACGCACTCTACAACAAGATTGTGAAAGCACTGCGCTATTGGCAAGGACAAAAGACGGTCTGCGACAACTGGTGGTACAATAAGGTAGGCGTACCCCAAGACCTCGGTCTTGCCCTCGTGCAACTGCGGACCGGAAAGAAGAAGATTCCGGCCAAACTCGAAAGTGCGCTGCTGCAATACATACGCAACAAAACCGGCGACCCCAAGGAGTACGATGCAGCCGGACGCGTCGATTATGTCCTCATCTGGATGTACCGGTCGTGCCTGCAAAAGAACAAGACCGACCTTGCCTACGCCCTCGACAAGTTTGTCGAGACCCTGAAATACACCACCGGCGACGGTTGCCAGTACGACGGCAGTTACTTCCACCACGGCAAGCAACTCTATACCGGGTCTTACGGCAGCGACTTCTTCGATGCCAGTACGCAGATCGCCAGTTATATCCAAGGCACGCAGTTTGCACTAAGCAAGGAGAAAACCGAGTTTCTCAGCGTCACAACACGCAACATCTTCTACTCCTCCATACGCGGACGCTACATCAGTTGCACGCTTTCCGGACGCGCCATCAGCCGTCCCAATGCGCTCAGCATGAAGGAAGAGAAGGTATACGCCGAGCGCATGATCACCATCGACCCGGCCCATGCCGACGAGTACCGCACCATCTGCCGCCGCATCGAAGGCAAAGCGCAACCGTCTGAAGGCATCAGCGCCTCGCACACCCACTACTACATAGGCGACTACTCGCGGCACGTGCGCCCCGCCTACTACTTTGACGTGCGCCTGGAGTCGACACGGACCAGCCGCGTGGAATACGGCAACAGCGAAAACCTCAAGGGATATTTCCTTTCCAACGGCTGCACCAACCTGCTGAAACGGGGCGACGAATACAACAACATCTTCCCCACATGGAACTGGGCACGCATACCCGGCACGACGGCACCGCAGATGAAGGACATCCCTCTGGGCAAAAACGAATGGACCCTGCCCGGCACATCGGCCTTTGCCGGCGGCGTGTCTGACAGTCTCTACGGTGCCACCGCCTACGCCTACAGCGACCAGTATGCCGACATCGACACCAAGGCCCACAAGGCCTGGTTTTTCTTCGACGACGAGATCGTATGTCTCGGGGCCGGCATCACATCTGCCTCAGGCTATGAGGTGATGACCACCGCCAACCAATGTCTCGCCAACAGTACGGGAGCAGCGGTCTACCGACTGCGCGGAAAGAAGCAATACCAGATGCAGAAAGGCGGCAAGGGGCTCCACGGACAGTCAGGCGTACAATGGGTGACCTACGACGGCGTGGGCTACGTATTCCCGCAAGAAGGAAAAATCGAGATGACCTGCGAGAAGGCGCAAGGCGCATGGTATGACATCAATCATGGCTACAGCAAGGATGTCAAGAGCAATGACGTGTTCACCCTGGCCATCAGCCACGGCCGTAATCCGAGCGGAGCGACGTACGCCTACTATATCGTACCCGACGCAAAGAGCGGAGCCCAACTCGACCAATACCTGTCGGGGAAGCACGTCACCATCTTGCGCAACACAGAAAACCTACAAGCCGTATACCAGCAGGACCTCGGCATCTGGCAGGCTGTATTCTATAAGAAAGGTGTTTACACTGACCGCAACATCAGCATCTCCGTCGACAAGCCCTGCATCGTCATGCTGAGAAAGACGGCAGACGGAAACGCCACCTTCCATATCGCCGACCCCACACAGTCGCAGCAACCCATCAATGCCACAGTCAGCCTGAGCGGTGTGACCAACGGCGCAAAAACCCTACGCTGCGATTTTACCGACAAGGGCATCTACGCCGGAAAGAGTCTGGCCTACACGCTCAAGGCGAGACAATAAGTTCTCGCCGCAAAGACCGGCCATCAGATTTCCCCATCAAAAAAGGCCGCCGGACACCACTCTGCAACATCATAGGGTTGCAAGATGCGGTGGCCGGCGGCAACAATTTATTTACCTATGTACAAGCGACGCTTTCTCAGCGTGAAGAAGTACCGACGGGTTGATAGACGCGCACATAGTCGACATAGTAATGCAGCGGGAAATGCTGCAGGTCGGGTGTGCCGCCATTGCCGCCAAGCGCAAGATTGAGCAACAGATAGTCTTTCATGCCCTCTACATTGAACGGATTGTCGGTATTGCCGTAGCAGCCGCGGTTGACCGTCTCGCTGAGACGGATGTCATTGAGCAATTCGCCGTCGAGATACAGGCGTATGGACGTTTTATCCCAGTCCATGCGCCATACATGAAACTTGTCGGCCCAGTTGCCGTCGCGCTCCGTGAAGTGGGTGAACGGTATCACCGCCGAGTTCCACACCGCCACGTTGGGTTGCGTATCGCCCCAACAGGCGTTGGCCAAGATTGAAGGCTGGCCATTCTTGATATAATATTCCATCACATCAATCTCACCATTGTTGGGCCACGGCCACTTGTCACCAAGAAGCCATATTGCCGGCCACGAACCAGTGGCTACGGGAATCTTTGCGCGTACCTCGACACGACCGTACTGAAACTTGAAACTCTTGGCCGTTGTAAGGCTGCTCGAGGTAAACTGCGCATAGCGGCGGTTCTTGCGCCAGTCGGGACTGCCCTCCTCATAGGCAGGATTTTGCACCTGCTCCTGACGGCCTTCTATGACAAGACACCCGCCACTCACCGTAGCGTTGTCTGGCTGATACCACTGCAACTCCTCATTGCGGGTGAAACCGTGCTCGTAACTCCAAGCCTCACCGGGACGGCCGTCGGTATCAAATTCGTCGTGCCACACCAGACGGTAGCCGTCGTATTGCTTCACCTCTGCGCCGCGCGGTGTCGCCTCACGGCATGACGGCATGCAGCAGTTCTGTGCGTCACTTGCCGTGCAACCCAGCCATGCGAGCGTGAGCGGAAGCATCATTAAGGTATTTCTCATATTCATTGTCACATTGTTTTTTGAAGCCGCGCCCTACTACCGGGCGCGGCCAGATGAAGATTTGAAGCACTCGTGACACGGCCTATTCGCCGCCCCATTCCTTGTGCTGTTTCAGATTTTGGTCTGTATCGATCTCGTTTTGCGGTATCGGCCATACGTCATCCTGAGCACCGCGGTAAGAACGGGTGTAGGCACCGGCTCCATATTCGGCGTACTCCTTGTTCATACGGTCGATAGAGTTTTTCCACTCACCCCAGCGGTAGAGATCGGCGAGGCGCAAGTCCTCAAAGGCCAGTTCCACACGACGCTCGTGGCGCACAATCTGCCGGAGTTGGTCCTGCGAGAGATTGCTGCCCTCGACGGCCTCAACATGCGGCATGTGTACACGGTCACGCACCTCATTGATGTATTGGGTGATTTCAGACTGGCTGTATCCGCCCTTCTCTATCATCGCTTCGGAAAGCGAGAGGAGTACCTCTGCATAGCGTATGACGTAGTAGTCGAGCGATCCGTCATACTCGTTGGCCATGTTCTCGGGTACAAACCACTTCATGATGCACACCTGCGATATGGCGGGGATCACCTTCGACTGGTTGTCGTATACATCACCGAGCCACGACATGCCAGGCACGAACAATGTACCCTTGAGACGCGGGTCGCGGTTCTCGTAACGTGCAAAGTCGGGATTGGCCTTGTCGTATGCGGCCGGCCCGGTCTTGCCCTTGAACAGCGGCGACTTGTCGATGGGCAGTCCATCGGTACAGTAATAGTCGTCGGAGAGGTTGCGGGTGGCTTCGACGGCATTCATCGGTCCGCCCCAACTGATGCTGAACGTCTGTCCCTCGTTCTTGCCCGGGCCGACATAGTGCATACCCAGTATCACCTCGTCGCATTCCTCGTTGGCCTCAGTGAAGAGCTCGGAGTAGTTTTTGTAACCGTCGCTTCCATCGCCCGAGCGGAACAGCGAATACTTGCCGATGACGTGCTTGTAGGCATCGATAGCCTCATCGTAGTGCTTGGTGAACAGTGCCAGACGGCCCATGATGGCATAGGCGGCCTCTTGCGTAAGACGTCCCTTCTCGGCTTTGCCCTTGACGGGGATGCCGGGGATGTACTCTTTCAGGTCGGCGAGCACCTTTTGTGCGATTTCTTCCTTGGTGTTGCGTGCCGGTTGGCATTCGGCCAAGGTAAGCGGTTTGTCAAGATAGGGCACATCGCGGAAGGTGGACACAAGATCGCAATAGCCCAAGGCGCGAAGGGCAATGGCCTCTCCCTTGAATTCCGCTTTCTTGGCATCCGTCATCTCCATACCGTCTACCTTTTCGATGAGAGCATTGCAGCGCTTGATCAGTTCGTAGTTGGCATTCCAGTATTTAGAGAAGCACTCGTCGTTGGCAGTAGACGTACCCTGGGCAATGCTTGACCCGAGCATCCAATTGCCCCAAGAGTGGTCGCCATTGTCGGTACAGGTCTCGCGGCAAAGGAAGCCGAACTTCCAACCGTCAAGGTAGTCATTGAACAGGTCGCCATTCTGCATGGCATCATAGCAGGCCGTGATGGCCATGAGAGCATCGTCTTCCGTTTTCCAGTAGGTAGATCCCGACACCTCGTTGGGGTTGTCGATCTGGAAGAAGTCGTCGGAGCATCCCGACAAGGTGAACATCATTGCGCCGCAGAGAGGCAATGTCTTCAGCAGGGTGTTCAGTTGATATCGTTTCATTGTATGTTTCCTCCTAAAAGATTAAGGTGGGTTCTATAAATTGGCTTTGTCAGACGTCAGGGTGACAAAAGGCAACCCACTATTTTATTTTGTATGCGGTGGAGATTTGATAAGACCACCTTAGAAATTAATGTTTACACCAAACGAGAAAGTCTTCACATTCGGGTGTACGTCGTTGCGTGCATCACCGGATGACTTCTCGGGATCGTAGTTGTCGAGCGAAGTGATGGTGAGCAGGTTGGTAGCGGCGACATAGACACGTATCTTCGATATGCCCCAGTTGGCCAACTGGTCGAAGGTGTAGCCCACCTCAAGGTTCTTCAAGCGCAGATAGTCGGCCTTGGAGAGCCAGAACGACGAGTAGGAGTCATTGAAACTGTTGCCCAGACGCGGCATCGAACCGTTGGTATTGCTTTCCGACCAGCGGTCGAGGAAGCGTGTCGTGTGGCTGCCGGTCAGCGAGGTGGTCGACTCCCAGTTGTAGCGGTAGATACCGGTGACACCTTGCCACAGCATAGACAGGTCAAGGTTTTTCCATGTGCCGCCCATGTTCACACCGAAGGAATATTTCGGGAACGGGTTGCCGATGATGGTACGGTCGTCGGGCGTGATGTTGCCGTCGTCGTTGAGGTCGGCATACATGATATCACCGAGTTGCGGATCCTGTCCGTTCTGCTTGATCTTCTCACCCTTGCTGTTGGTGCGGTTGAGATCAGCCTCGGTACGGTAGATGCCGATGGCCTGATAAGCGTAGTAAGAACTGATCGGCGAACCGATACGGTTGATGGTGGCTCCGCTGATGCGCTCATCAAGACCGCCCATATAGAGTACCTCATTGTTGACGTGAGTCACATTGAATCCGGCATACCATGTGAAGTCGCCCTTGCGGTCGTTGTAGCCTACGCTCCACTCCCAGCCGCGGTTTCTCACCTGTCCCACATTCTGATAGGGAGCGGAGAGCGAACCGAGCAGCAGTCCGGGCATGGACAGTTGCATAAGGATGTCTGATGTCTTGCGGTCGAACCAGTCAAACGACGTGGTGATGCGGTTGTTGAAGAAGGCGAGGTCGAGACCCACATTGATGTTGCGGGTGGTCTCCCACTTGATATCCTCGTTGGGCACAGACTTCTGCACCATACCGGCCTGCGGTGTGCCGTTCTCGTCGAAATAGTAGTTGCCTTGTGCCGCATAGGTAGCGGTGTAGGCATAGTTGCCGATCTCCTGATTGCCGAGTTTACCCCAAGAGAAGCGCAGTTTACCGAAAAGCCAGTCGCTGCATGGCTTCATGAATTTCTCGCTGGTGAACACCCAGCCCAACGATACGGAGGGGAAGGTAGCGTAGCGGTGAGCCTTCGGCATGCGCGAAGAACCGTCGCGGCGCACGTTGAACTCAAAGAGGTAGCGGTCGGCGTAGTTGTACTGCACCCGTCCGAAGAACGACTGCAGACGATAGGCGCCGGCATTGCCGTAGGTGTTGGGGTTCTTCGTACCGCCGTCCTGCTCGTAAATGTTGTTGGTGGGGAATCCCTGTTTCGATGCCGTGAAGTTGTCGGTATCGTATCCTATGAGCGAGTGGCCGAGGAGGATGCTGAGCGAGTGATCGCCGAACTTCTTGTTGTAGGTGAGCAAGTTTTCGTTGGTCCACATCTTCTCATAGTAGGTGTAGTCAGTAAGGGTATTGTTCACCTCGGCCACCTTCTTCACATTGCCTTCCGCGTCGTAGCGGGCGTATCCGGTGGGCGAGTAACTCTTGGTGCGGTTGTTATAGAACGAGTAGGCGTAACTGGTCTGGAATTTCAGTCCGTCGTAGATATCGATGCCTGCTGTGGCCTTGCCGTTGAATCGCCACGCCACATTCTTGTTGTAGCCCTTTTCAAGTCCCTCGAGCGGATTCTTGAATTGCTCGGCATCGTCCCAGGTGCCGTCTACATATCCGAAATGACCGTTGGAATAGTAGGTGGGTACGGTAGGACGTGCAAACCACGATATCCAGCGCATGATGCCACCGTCGCCGCCGACACTCATGCCCGGCGATTTGCGGTCGTTGAAGTTGCCCGAGAGATTGAGTCCGAAGGTGAAACGGCGGTACTTGGAGTCGATGTTCGACCGGAAACCGATACGTCTGATACCCGTCGACTTCATGATACCGTCCTGATCGGAGAAGTTCACCGAAGTCATGTAGTGCGTATTCTTGCTTCCTCCCGATACCGAGAGATGGTGTTGCTGCATACCTGCGGTGCGCATGATGGCGTCGAGCCAGTCGGTGTTGGCATAATGGTCGGGATCGCTTCCGTCGCGCAGTTTCTGCAGCGCATCGGCATCATAGGTGACCTTGCGGTTGGGCTGCTCGTTGTTCATCAGTGCCCAGTTGTAACTGTCGACAAAGTCGGGCAGTACGGTAGCCGACTGCAGGGTGTAACTGCCCGAGTAGTTCACCTTGACGTTGCCTTCCTGTCCACGCTTCGTATTGATAAGTATCACGCCGTTGGCGGCACGTACACCGTAGATGGCGGCCGATGCGGCATCCTTCAGTACAGATACGCTTTCGATATCGCTGGCGGGAATGTCGCTGATCTGGCTCAGCGTACCTTCTACACCGTCGATGATGACCATCGGGTTGGAATCGCCGAAAGTGCCCACGCCGCGCACCCGGATTTCAGGATTGTCGTCGCCCGCCTGCGCACCGCTTTGGGTGATCTGCACACCCGTCATGCGGCCTTGCAGCAGTGAAGCCGTATTGGCCACCGGTATGCCTTCGATATCCTTTGAGGTGACGGCCGAAACCGATCCGGTGAGGTTGGCCTTGCGCTGTACACCGTAACCCACCACGACGACCTCGTCGACGAGTTTGGAGTCTTCGCTCAGCGTGATGGTGATGACACCATTCTTGCCGGCCTTCACTTCGGCAGGTTTCATTCCTATATAAGAGGCTTCAAACGTAGCGCCCGGACGCGCGTCAATGGTAAAGTTACCGTTGACGTCGGTCACGGTACCATTGTCTTTGCTGCCTTTCTCCTTGATGGTCGCGCCGATGACAGGCTCGCCCGAGGAGTCGATGATTTTGCCTTTGTAGTTGATTTTCGATTGTGCCGATGCCGCTTGGAAACTTCCCAGTGCCAGCAACATTGCCATAGCAAGTGTGCGCTGTCTTGTAAGCGACAGATTCAGGTTAAGTATTCGCATAATTGTCCGATTTAGGTTTTTTTACTTGAACGATGCCGCAAATGTAAGGTTTTGGCATCAAAAAGGTCATATCCAAATCAGACAAACGACAAAACAAATCGGACAAAGGGCTTATCCCTTGTCCGATTTGTCGCTGTGCTCCCACACATAGGCTTTTGGTGTGACACCATAGACCTCAGCGAAACATTTCGAGAAGTACGACGGATTGGTCATGCCGACCATATACATCACCTCCGAGACGGTGTAGCGGTCGTGCTTCAGCAGTTCGGCGGCCCGCCGCAGACGCATCTGCCGCAGAAAAGCCACGGGGGTCTGGCCGGTGAGTTGCTTCATCTTGCGGTAGAGTTGTTTCTGGTCGATGGCAAGCGTTTCGGCAAGCGAGGTCACATTGAATCCCTCGCGCTCCATATTGCCCTCTATCACTTCGAGTACACGGTGCATGAACTGCTCGTCGGGCGAGGCATCGCATTGCTGCGCCTCAGTAGCCGCGGCGACATCGGGATGTTCCACCATGTGACGCATCTCTACAGCCCGGCGCACGTCACGCGTATGCTTCACGAGCCGCATGACGTGCAGTTGCATCTTGCGGAAGTCAAACGGTTTCGGCACGAACACATCCACGCCCAGGCGTATGCTCTGCATCTCGGTATCGGCATCATCCTTGGCGGTGAGCATGATGATCGGCGTCTCCGCAGTGGCGGCGTTGCGTTTCATCTCGCGTACAAACTCAAATCCGCCCATCACAGGCATCATCTGGTCGACAATGACAAGATGCACGGTGTGTTGCCGCACCTGCTCGAGTCCCTCGCGGCCATTGTAGGCTTTCAGGCAAGTATAGGTGTCACCGAGCGACGAAACGAGAAAGTCGACAATCTCGCGGTTGTCGTCGATGATGAGTAGGGTGTCGCGTGCAGTATCAGCCTCACCCGAAGTCTCAGCGGCCTCATCCGGCTGGGCAGGTGTATTGTCGATGGCATTGCCGCACTTGGGCATCACGAAGGAGAACACCGCCCCGCCGTCATTGCGTACGGTCACTGTTCCGCCGTGCATCTCCACATATTTTTTCACGAGAAAGAGTCCGATACCCGTACCGTGGTTGTTGCGGTCCTCGCCTCTACACTGATAGTAGCGCATGAACACCATCTGCATCTCGTCGCGGGGGATGCCGTCGCCATTGTCGGCCACGCTCAGCGACACCTGACCGGGCGTTTCGGCAAGCGTCACCGTCACCCTCCCCTCACTGCTACGGACATGCTTCACGGCGTTCGACAAAAGATTGGTGACCACCGACTCCATCTTCACCACATCCACATCGAGCCACAGTTCGGCCACGCCTGTCGTGAAGACCACATCAATGTCACGCTCCCCCATTATTGCGTCAAACGAGGACACACAACC
The DNA here is from genome assembly GCA_963621665.1 of Akkermansia muciniphila. GTDB lineage: Bacteria > Bacteroidota > Bacteroidia > Bacteroidales > Bacteroidaceae > Prevotella. Next base: position 17,808 of record CAVFEZ010000041.1, read on the forward strand.
GCGCACGAGGGCCACCATATCGGTGTGCGACCGTATCAGCGTGTTCTCCGTCTCGTATTCGGTCTGCCGATAGTCGACAATCTTGTATATCAGTGCATTGAGCCGCATGGCATTGCGTTGTATGCCCTTGAGCGTTTCGCGCATTCGGGCGTTGGTGTTTTCGGAAACCAGTTTGCCCAGCGGCGCAATGATTAGGCTCAATGGCGTTTTCAGTTCGTGCGACACATTGACAAAAAACTCGGCCTTCATGCGGGCAAGTTCGAGTGTGCGTTCGCGCTCGGCCCGCCGAAACCGCCGTTCACTCTTTCGCTTCTGCATCCGCACAAACATCAATGCTGCGGCCGCCACAAGTACGATATAGGTACACCAAGCCCAAAACGAGAGGTACCACGGCCAGGGCACCACAATATAATAGGTATAAACAGTAGCCGAGGGGTCGGTCAACGGATTTTGGCTGCATAGTTGCAAGGCGTTTTTTCCGCCGGTCATTACGGCGAAGTCTATACGGTTGTCGGCACCGGACACCCGTTTCCATTGTTCGTCACCATTGAGACGGTAGTAGAAAGTGTCGCCGCCGGGGGAGAAGGCGAGGTCGGAAATTTCGATGCCCACATTGCGGTACGACGCAATATGTATCTCCGCTCCGGGACGGTATTGGGCGCACGGCACGGTCACCGTGTCGCAGACGATGGCCGAGATGCGCGGCACGGCCCCGCCCCTATATCGCAGAAGCGATGTCATGTCGGCCACTGCTACACAGTCATTGCCGCCGAGAAACAGTTTCTGGGATACCGTGTCGTACAAGGCGGCATGATACTGCAGATCGGGTATAGCCGTAGACATCACCTTCTGCGTGCGGCAGTCGATACCCGTCACCCCGTCGATGGAAGCCACCCACAGTTTGCCGCCGCCCAGTGCCATAGCGTTCGCCGTGCCGTGGGCAATACGGAAACCGGTATCCACACTGCGGCAAGTACGGGTGTCATACCGGAAGAGTGCGCCGCGGTCGTCATACCATAGACTGCGGCCATCGCTGCACATATAGTCGAGCCACACATTTCTCACCTGACAACGGCGCGAGAGCGGATCGATCTCGATGAGTCCCCGGTCGGTATTCACCCAAATATGCCCCCGGTCGTCGGTGGTCATCTGGTACACCGACTGTATGAGGTCGCGGCGGAACACATCGGCAGGCTCCAACCGGCACGGCACACCCGGCTGCATGATCCGCCGCTTGTCTATGACAAAGAGACCGCTCATACAGGTGGCAATCCACATCCGTCCCCGAGGGTCCTCGTAGACGCCATAGGTCCAGTTGGTATTGTTGCTCTTGTTGCCGATGACGGGATAACGGAACTGTCGTGTCCGGCGGTCGAGCACGGCCACACCTCCGTCGGTCGAGATCCAAAGGTCGCCCTCACGGTCAATATACAAGTCGCGTATACGGTCTTGCCGTAGCGGATGTCCGGCATTGCGGGTACTGTACCACACCGTGGGCGAACCTTCAGCACAACGCAGCAGACCGTTTTCGCCGCCAAGCCACAACGCTCCGTCGGTATCGCGGAGCATGAAGGTGAAGGCGTTGCCCTCATTGCCAGCCACCAGTTCGGGCAGTCTGACGATACCATACGCCGGCGATACGCTCATCACCGACAGACCGTGGCCCGTGGCCACGAACACCCGTCCATCCTTGCCGCACACCAGATCGTATACGATATTGTTGCCCAGCGACTGCGGGTTGCGGGTGTCATGCTCAAAACGGCGGACCTGTCCGCTGGCCACGTCGTAGGCTATCAGTCCCGACTCGGTACCGATATAGAGCAGACCGCCCGATGCCGCGCGCGTGACCGACTTCAGTACGATGCCGGGCAGCGTCTTCACGGTTTCGGCCTGATGGGTACGCGTATCGTAGCGCAACAGACGTCCCGACGTGCCGATCCACACACAGTGGTCCAAAGCGTCATGGTACATGCTGAATATCGATGGCAGGTCGACACCCGAGAGTTTTACCTTGCAGATGCGATGCTTGGCGGCGTCGTAGCGGTAGAGTCCGGCAAACGAGCCGATGAGCAATCCGTCGGACGCAGAACAGAGTACCGTCATCAGTGCGTCGCCACCATTCGGAAGACTTTGCTTGGCAAGCGTACCGCGTGCAAGGTCGTAGGCGTAAAGGCCGTCATTGCGCATCCCGATCCAGAGTTTGCCGCCGCTCACGGCTATCGAGCGCACGGCCTTCAACTGCCGCAACGCCACGGGAGGCTCCTCAAAGCGCCAAGTGTCAAGCGACAACACACGGATGCCGTTGTCGGTAGCGGCATAGAGGTGGCCGGGATCGGGTTGCGCCAGTGCCTGAATGGTGTTCTCGTCAGACTTGCCGGGGGTATAATAGCAAAGGTGAAAAGTATGGCCGTTGTAACACACCAGTCCGCGCTTGGTGCCGAGCCACAGCATGCCGCGGTTGTCTTGCAGCAGCGAGATGACGGGGCAGGCATCGTAGGGCAATGTGATATTGGCGAAGCGCGCGCCGAGAACGGTCTCGCCAAAGGGCAGACGGTCTGCCGACGGTGTACCCGCCAATGCCGGAGAAAAAGGTATAAGTATGATGAGGAGAAGAGTGATCAGACAGTGTCGCATGGTTTTCGGATGATAATATAGGTCAACACAAAAGTAAGTATTTTTGCCGAAAGTACGGCACATCCGTCCCGATTTGCGACAAAAGAATACGGGAGACACCGAAAAAAGGCTGCACCGGAAATGATTTCCGATACAGCCTAATTCTATGGAAGTCTACGGTAGACGGCATTCTTACCGCACCGCAACATCAAATGTGTCTTACTGGTCAAGACCGCGTCCGTGGCAGTTCTTGAACTTCTTGCCGCTACCGCAAGGACAGGGATCATTGCGGCCGGGCATCTTGTCTGCCACATAGGGAGTGCGGGCCTCCTGGGCGGCAGTCTCGCGGGTGTCCTGATGGGCGGCGGCAGCCTGGGCGGGATCGTCGAGGTCTACCTTCTGCTCCTCATACTGCTGGGCGTGTTCCTCGGGAGCGGCCTCCTGCACTTCCTGCTCCATCACAGGTATCTGACCACGGGTGAGGATGGAAGTGATGCGGTTGTTCATCTCGTTGACCATCGTGTCGAAGAGTTTGGCGCTCTCCAGTTTGAAGATGAGCAACGGGTCTTTCTGCTCGTAGGAAGCGTTCTGCACACTGTGGCGCAGTTCGTCGAGTTGGCGCAGGTTTTCCTTCCAGCACTCGTCGATGATATGGAGCATGATGACGCGCTCAAACTGCTTCACCACGTCCTTGGCCTCCGTGCGGTAGGCCTCCTTGAGGTTGCAGGGGATATTGTAGACACGCTTGCCGTCGGTGATGGGCACCATGATGCGCTCGTAGAGCGATCCCTGACGCTCCTCCACATCCTTGATGATGGGCCAGGCCACACTCTGTATGCGGTCGGTCTTGCGCTTGAAGGAAGCCATTGCCTCCTGGAAAGCACGCTCTTCGAGATCGGCACGGTTGCCGCCCATCAACTGCTCTTCGCTGAAGGGGCACTCCATGGCCAGCACCTTGAGGAAGTCCTCGCGGCAACCGGCATAGTCGTTGTTCTCGATGATGTTGACCACGCGGTCCCAGATGACGTTGGTGATGTCCATGCCGATACGCTCGCCCATGAGGGCGTGGCGGCGCTTCTCGTAGATGACGGTACGCTGCTTGTTCATCACATCGTCGTACTCGAGCAGGTGCTTACGGATACCGAAGTTGTTTTCCTCTACCTTCTTCTGCGCACGCTCGATACTCTTCGAGATCATCGGGCTCTCGATACGCTCGCCGTCCTTGAAGCCCAGACGGTCCATCACGCTGGCGATACGCTCGGAAGCGAACAGACGCATGAGTTTGTCTTCGAGTGATACGTAGAATACCGAACTACCCGGGTCACCCTGACGTCCGGCACGTCCACGCAACTGACGGTCTACGCGGCGGCTCTCGTGACGCTCAGTACCGATGATGGCAAGACCGCCTGCGGCCTTCACCTCGGGAGACAGTTTGATGTCGGTACCACGACCGGCCATATTGGTAGCGATGGTCACGGCACCGAGCAGACGTTCCTCGGTATGCTTGTTACCCTGCTCGTCGACGATTTCGACGCTGCCCATATTGCTGCGGCCGGCCTCGGCCACAATCTCGGCCTCACGCTGGTGATACTTGGCGTTGAGCACCTGATGGGGTATCTTGCGCATCTTGAGCATCTTGGAGAGCAGTTCGGAGATCTCCACAGAGGTGGTACCCACGAGCACGGGGCGGCCGCCGTTGCGCATCTCCACGATTTCGTCGATGACGGCGGCATACTTCTCACGGGCGGTCTTGTATACACGGTCCTCCATGTCCTTGCGGATGACGGGGCGGTTGGTCGGGATCTCCACTACATCGAGTTTGTAGATGTCCCAGAACTCGCCGGCCTCGGTGCTGGCCGTACCGGTCATACCCGACAGTTTGTGGTACATACGGAAGTAGTTCTGCAGCGTGATGGTGGCGAAGGTCTGCGTGGCGGCTTCCACCTTGACGTGCTCCTTGGCCTCCACAGCCTGATGCAGTCCGTCGCTCCAGCGGCGGCCTTCCATGATACGTCCGGTCTGCTCGTCGACAATCTTCACTTCACCGTCCATGACGACATACTCGTCGTCGCGGTTGAACATGGTGTATGCCTTGAGCAACTGCTGCAGGGTGTGCACGCGCTCGCTCTGCACGGCGTAGTGGTTGAGCAGTTCGTCCTTCTTGTCGAGACGCTGCTGCTCGTCGAGCCCGGTCTCGGTTTCGAGGGCGGACAACTGCGAGGTGATGTCGGGCAACACGAAGAGATCCTTGTCGTTGACCTGCTTGGCCAGCCAGTCGGTACCCTTGTCGGTGAGGTCGCAACTGTTGAGTTTCTCGTCGACCACAAAATACAGCGGCTCTACGCACTGGGGCATCTTGCGGTTGTTGTTCTCCATATAGATCTCCTCGGTCTTGAGCATACCGGCCTTGATGCCTTCCTCTGAAAGGTACTTGATGAGGGGCTTGTTCTTCGGCAGGGCCTTGTGCGAGCGGTAGAGAGCGAGGAAACCGTCGTCGAGGAGTTTCTGGTCGTTGTTCTTCTGTCCTTCGGAGATCATCTGCTTGGCCTCGGCCAGATACTGGGTGGCCAACTTGCGCTGTACGTCGACCAGACGCTCTACCAGCGGCTGATACTCCTCAAACATCTGGTCGTCGCCCTTGGCTACCGGACCGGAGATGATGAGCGGGGTACGGGCGTCATCGATCAATACGGAGTCGACCTCATCGACGATGGCGTAGTTGTGGGCACGCTGCACAAGGTCGGCAGGAGAAAGGGCCATATTGTCGCGCAGGTAGTCGAAACCGAACTCGTTGTTGGTACCAAACGTGATATCGGCCATGTAGGCCTTGCGACGCTCGGGCGAGTTGGGACGGTGCTTGTCGATACAGTCTACCGAAAGGCCGTTGAACATATAGAGCGGGCCCATCCATTCGGAGTCACGCTTGGCCAGATAGTCGTTGACGGTCACGACGTGTACGCCGTTTCCGGTCAGGGCGTTGAGGAATACGGGGAGGGTAGCCACGAGGGTCTTGCCTTCACCGGTGGCCATCTCGGCAATCTTGCCCTGGTGCAGGGCGATACCGCCGAACACCTGTACATCGTAGTGTACCATCTCCCACTTGAGGTCATTGCCACCGGCTGTCCAGTGGTTGTGGTAGATGGCCTTGTCACCATCGATGGTGATAAAGTCTTTCTTCGGGTCGGAGGCCAGTTCGCGGTCGAAATCGGTAGCGGTGACCACCACTTCCTCGTTCTGTGCAAAACGGCGAGCGGTATCTCTCACAATACTGAAGGCTACGGGCATCACCTCGTTGAGTGCCTTCTCGTATACCTCGAGGGCTTCCTTCTCCAGTTTGTCGACCTCATTGAAGATGGCTTCACGCTCATCGATCGGGGTTTCTTCGATTTTCGCTTTGAGGGCGGCAATCTTCTCCTTCTGCTCCTTGGCGGAGTTCTGCACGTAGGCCTGTATTTCCTTGGTACGTGCGCGCAGTTCGTCGTTGCTCAACTTCTCAATCTCCGGGTACATCGCCTTGACCTTTTCGACAAGGGGCTGGATGAGTTTCATATCACGGGTTGACTTGTTGCCAAACAATGACTGCAAAAACTTATTAAAATTCATCGTTTATTTTGTTTTTATTTTTTATTCGGATGTGATATCGGGGTGTTATTGCAGCGGCGCCGATGAGCAGGCATTGGGGGCCCGTATACGAATGGCCTTCGCTATGGTCGGCGCTATACGGTCGACGGTAGCGGGAGTGGAGACGTGCATGGCTTTCACGCCGGCACCGTAGATGACGATGGGGAAAGGCACGAAGGCGGCACGCGATGTATAGTTTTCATGATTGTCCTCGTTGAGCAGTTGCCATCCGGGCGACACCTCGATCACGAGATCGCCGCTGACGGCAGGATTGTACGGACTGGCCGCCACGCTGCGCACGCCGGCCGTCTGCACGAGCAGTTCTTTGGAGCGCATCACGACATCGTTGTAACTCAGTCTGCGCTGCTCTATCAGTTTGCGGTTGAGGTAGATCTGATTGTGGAAACAGGTCTCTACATACTGTCCCTGCCCATAGATGGCCCCGAGGTACATATTGAGCAGATTGGCCGTACGGTTGATGTAGAAGGTACCCGTGGGTATGTGGTAGCGCTTGTAGTCTACCGTCTCATCCTCGGTATATCCTGTGCTGGTCAGCACAAAGAGCACGCGGTCTTGCCCTACCTTGGTCTCGATGTTCTTGACAAGGTCGGCCAGCAGATGGTCGAGTTTCACGTAGAGTATCTCGGCATCGCTCTGACTGCGCACGGTTTTGTCGACATTGGCCGAGAAGGTCACCGACAACAGGTCGGTGATGTCGTCCTGTCCCATCGAGAGGTTGGTGACACAGGCCAGCGACAGGTCGTAGACGGCATCGTTGCCCGTCCCGTAGGTATTGGCACTGTTGTAGGCGCGTATCATGCGCTGCCCGATCTCGGGATAGTAGGTAGACGTGGTCCAACGCTTGTTGCGGTCGCTGATCCAATAGGCGCCGTCGGCAGCGTGTCCGGCCGACAGTACGGCAGCATCCTTCTCCAGGGCCACGCCGCAGACGATGGCAGCACCGTTGGTGGCTACCTTGAGTTCGTCGCCGATGGTCGAGGTGGCCATCTTCTGCGGAGAGACACCATGCTGACTGTCATCGACACAGAGTACAGGCCGCAGCGTGCTGCGGTCGAGCCATTTGGTGCCTACTATATTATTATAATGTGGAGTGGTGCCGGTAGCGATGGAGGCAATGGCCGATGCGCGGTCTACCGGAGAGAAGGGATATTGGGCCGCCTCATACACGCATCCTTGGTCAAGCAATCGCTTGAAACCCTCGGTGCCGTAGAGCGGTGAGAACTGTTCGATATAGTCGGTGCGGAGTTGGTCGATGATGATGTTCACCACCAGACGGGGTGCAGGCTTCAGTGTCTGCGCCTGCAGTTCGGTACCTGTCAGCACCGCGAGGACTATGATCGTCGACAGATATCTGTTCATCGGAGTTGCTTGTTTTTATTCGTTGGTGAGCACTGCCATGCTTTGCCCGAGTATCTTATCAGCAAAGATAGTGCCACAATATTCATGCCCTCAGCATAGGTCTGCCAGCAACCGAGCGCAAAGTATACTACAATCAGTGCTGCATGCACGTACATCCACCAGTGTATGCGGTGTCGCCGCAGGGCCTTGGCCACCGGATAGAGGAACACCAGCGACAGGGGGCACAGGAGGAGTATCTGGAAATTGAGGCTGACCGTAGGATGCTCCGAGAAGACCATCGCCAGGAGAATCAGTCCACAGAGTCCGTCGGCGAGCATCAGCAGGGCGTCAATTCCCCAGAAGTTCTTCCTACGCAGGCACTCGTAGAGGGTGCATCCGGCCACGACAACAAGAAGAATTGTGGCGCACTGCATCGGCGTGAGCGGAAATTCGCTTTCCACGACCTGCACCGTAGGGGGAATCACCCAAAAGGAGCGCAGCACCAGCGGACGGCGCACGCCGTCACTGTCTACGATGACGGCCTTGTCGAAGTCTTTTCTGAGATTGTCGGGCAAGAACTGCTGTTGTGCGTTGTCGGTCGGAAGGTCGGCCTTCACGCCCAAGAGCATATCGTTGCCCATCCGCGCCCAAGGATGCCCGGTATTGTAGCCGTGGGTCATCTCGCGGTAGGAGGGATGGGCCACGTTTGTTGTGTCGTACGCTACCCTGCCCTGCAGATGTCCGACGAGAATGTCGCGGGCACGGGTGGTGCAGTTGTCGTAGAAGTAGTTGTAGCGGTATACGCGGTTCTCCGGCTGGAAGTTCACGTCGATGGCGCGGCCGATGGCGGCTTTTTCCTCAGCCGTCAGGTTGAGCACCTGCTGGCGCACGCCGCACCCGTAATGGGTGTACTGGGCAAAGAAGTCGGCGAAGGGCTCGATGTCCATCGTGTAGTCGGTCAGACCGAACACGAACCGCAGTACAAAGAAGGGTTTCGAGAAGGAGAACATGCCGTAGTTCACGGCCAGGTCGACACCCGCGGCCTTGTCCTCATAGCGTATGGCCGTATGTCCGTAGAGGCTGTACACGTTCTGTCGCGGCTGACAGGTGAGCAGACTGATCTCCACCGAATCCATGGACATCTCCACAAACTCGGCAGACCGCTGCGCCCTTGCCCCGAATGCCGACAACAGGAACATAAGCAGAACGGTACATCGAAAATATCTCTTGAAGCGCTTCATCGTGATAATAGTGCAAACCGAAGGCAGAACATCAAGTTTACTTGAATGTTTTGCTGAGGTGCAGCCTATCTTCTGCAAAGATAGTGCAAACCGAAGGTAGAACATCAAGTTTACTTGAATGTTTTGCTGAGGTGCAGCCTATCTTCTGCAAAGAT
>CAVFEZ010000042.1:0-25960 GCA_963621665.1 Akkermansia muciniphila
CGACATTCAGAACCACAATCTGACGCTCTAACCAACTGAACTACGGGCACCGTGTCAGTACTTCCTTTCGAAAGCGAGTGCAAAAGTACGGATAATATTTGGATAATCCAAATGTATTCGTTGCTTTTTTGTATTCGTTAACTATTATTTGGCCGGTTGTGCCGGAGCTGCGGGTGCGCTTTGCTGTGCGGGTGCTGCCTTCTGGCCGGCTGCGGGCTGCTGGCTTGCGCCGAAGCCCTGTGTGTTGGTCGGGTTGGTGGCAGGTGACTCAGTGGCGGCTTTTTCCATGACGCTCTGCTCGCCTACGGCTACGGGAGCGACGTATGCGCAGATGACGCTGAGTACGACCATGGCTGCAGCGAGGCCCCATGTGGTCTTCTCTACGATATCGGTGGTCTTGCGTACGCCCATGATGGAGTTGGAGGAGGAGAAATTGGAGGCGAGACCGCCACCCTTTGACTCCTGTATCAGCACGATGCCAATCATCAGAAAGGCGGCTATCACGATGAAAATCACGAACAAGTAATAAACCATTTTGCTATTTGTTGTTGTTATTATTTAATATCAATTTCTGTAAAAATCGGATTTGGTCTGCAAAGTAAGCATTTTTTTTTGGATAATTCAAATTTAATCGCTGAATTATTTCCAATGCCTTGGAATATCGGCCCTGTTTGATGTAAATGCCGGCCAAAGTCTCTGTGAAGTAGCCCTCGTCGTCTTCTTTTGCGCCCTTTGCGGTGTTTTCGGGCAGTTGGGGGGTATATTCGGGATTTTCCTTGAGTTGTATCTTTCCGCCGGCGTCGTTGAGGAAGTTGTCGATGAGGTTTTGCCCGTTGAGTTGGGGGGTGTCTTCCTTGGGGGTATCGGGCTCCGGCGTGTCGAGGGACATGAGGTAGGCCGTGTAGTCGACGGTGGCGTCGGTGGGGGTGGGTTTGCGGCGTACGGGTGCGGTGGGAGTGGTGGCTTCTGCGGCTTCGGAGTCGAGGAAACCGTCGATGAGGTCGAGGGTGCGGTCGGTGCCGCTGGCCTGGGGCGCGGGTGCCGGCTTGGGTGTGTCCGGGTGGAGGTGGTAGTGAGCCGACTCTACCAGGTCGAAGAGAGTCTTGCGGTTGGTGATGTAGATGGCGGCGCGTTTCATCTCCTCTTCGAACGACGAGTCGTGCAGCAGATACAGGTTCTGCAGCATCAGTAGGCGGGCCGGCTGGTAGTAGGGGTAGAGCGCGGTGAGCCGCCGGAGCTCGAAGAGAGTCTCCTTGTCGAGTAGTTCGGGATGGTCTGTGAGCCGTGTGAGGTCCATGTGTGCGCTTTACGTTTGTGTGTGGTTTGTGGCCGGGTGGTGTGGGGTGTTTACCAGTTGGCTACGGTGGCGTTGTATATCTGGTCGGTGAGGTCTTCGACCATCTGTGTGACGAGCTCTTCCTGTACCGAACTGAGGCTGCGTGTGTTCTCGTATGACTGTGAGGCGGAGAACTGGCGTTCGAAGTCCTCGTCGTGCTTGGTGTTGTTGGTGAAGCGTACGTTGACGGTCATGGTGAGCTCGGTCTGTGCGGAGTGTCCGTCGGCAGACACCGACTTGTTGCGTTGTGAGTACTGTGTGATTTCGCCTTCTATCTTGAGGTCGCCGTTGCGTTTCACCTGTATGAGTTTGGTGTGGCTGGCGAAGACGTCCTTGAGTTTGTTGTTGAACATCGGGCCCATGGGGCCCCACACATAGCTGGCGCGTATGGGGAAGTCGGCGATCTGTATGGTCTTGGTCTTGGTGTAGTCGATGCTGGCACCGTCGAGCCGGTACTTTACGCTGCAGGCGGCCAGTGTGGCGATGCAGAGCAGGAGCAGGCCGGCGGCCCACAGGCGGCGCGGCCGGCGGATCTTGGCGGGAGTGCCGGAGATATGCTGATTGTCAATTGAGTCCATATTGCTTGATTTTTCTGTAGAGCGTGCGGTCGGAGATGCCCAGTTCCTGTGCGGCCTTCTTGCGGTTGCCGCCGTTGCGTTCGAGGGCTTTTTCCACCATCTGGCGTCCAAGCTCGTTGAGGTTGAGGTTGTCCTCGCGGTCATCGCCGGACGCCTTCTGGCGTGGGGAGGGCGTGCTGTCGGCCGGCGTGTTGATGGTAGAGAGGCAGTCGCCCAGTTCGCGGGCCGCCTTCATGTAGTTGCCGCCGTTGCGCTCGAGTGCCGTTTCCACCACCTGGCGTCCGAGCTCGTGGAGGTTGGCGCTTTCCACGTCCTTGATCTCCTCGGCCTCCACTTCCTCGATGGGTGTGGCCGGTGCCGTCCCGATGTTGATGGGGGCAAGATGGGTCTCGCTGTCGTTGATGGGGGCGATGGTGGCGGGGTAGGAAGAGGCGGGGCTGATCTTGCTGGCGGAGTTGAGCTGCTTGCGCAGGCTGTTCATCTCGCGGCGCAGGTCGCTCACGTTGCCCCGCAGTTCGTAGAGTATCTTGTAGAGTATCTCGCGTTCGCTCTCGTAGGAGTGTGTGCCTGTGGTGGTGACGGTGGCGAGCTCCATGCTTTCGGGGTCTTGGGGGATAAACTGCCGCATGGTGGCGGCGTCGATGTCGCGCACGGTGCAGAGTACCGACATCTGCTCGGTGATGTTCTTGAGCTGGCGCACGTTGCCGGGCCACTTGTACTTGAGCAACAGCTGCTGGGCGTCGTCGTTGAGGCGGATGCGCGGCAGGTGGTATTTCTCTGCGGTCTGCATGGCGAAGAGGCGGAAGAGCAGGAGAATGTCCTGTCCGCGGTCGCGCAGGGGCGGCATCTGTATGGGGATGGTGTTGAGTCGGTAGTAGAGATCCTCGCGGAAACGTCCCTTGCTGACGGCCTTGCGCATGTTGACATTGGTGGCGGCCACGATGCGCACGTTGGTCTTCATGATCTTTTGTCCGCCCACGCGGATGTATTCGCCCGTTTCGAGCACGCGCAGGAGCCGGGCTTGGGTGGCCAGGGGCAGTTCGCCCACCTCGTCGAGGAAGATGGTGCCTTTGTCGGCAGTGCCGAAGTAGCCTTCGCTCTCGCCGATGGCGCCTGTGAACGATCCCTTCTCGTGTCCGAAGAGTTCGCTGTCGATGGTGCCTTCGGGTATGGATCCGCAGTTGATGGCGAAGTATTTCTCGTGCTTACGGGGTGAGTTGTCGTGTATGAGCCGCGGTATGATTTCCTTTCCTACACCGCTTTCGCCCACGATGAGTACGGAGAGGTCGGTCGGTGCGACCTGCAGTGCGATGTCGAGGGCATGGTTCAACGCATCGCAGTTGCCCACGATGTTGTAGCGTTGCTTGATGGTTTGCAGTTCGGATGTGTTCATAGTGAATGACAAAATTACGCATAAAAATCGGGATGCCTATACACTTGCCGTTTTTTTTATCGTCACTTGGGGCGTATGGGGCTTTGCTTCATTCGCTTTGTGTGGTCTCCTTTTTTTCGCAGGGCCGTCCGGATGTCCGGCGTTCGGCCTTGATGAGGAGCAGTCCGAGTCCGGTCCATACCAGTTCGCGAAGGCGCACGATGAGTGCGACGAATATCCCGGCTGTGCTGTTCATGCCCAATGCGGTGACCGACATAAAAAAACCGCCTTCGCGTCCGCCTATCTGCAGGGGCATGAAGAAGAGCAGGTTGGCAAAGAGCGAGGTGAAGGCGAGGATGAGGATGCAGGCACCGTAGTCTACGCTGGGCATGAGCACGCGCAGGATGAAGTAGATCTCGAGGGCGGAGCAGATGCGGCACGAGAGTTCCAGCAGTACGGCGGCCACGAGTGTGCGGCGGTTCTGACGGTGCAGGGCGGCGGTCTGGGCATCGATGGTGTCGAGTGCGGTGCGGTGTTTCTCGACAAAGGCGGAGGCCCATCGGCGGACGAGCGGCGTGCGGCGTGCGATGTTCATGGCCCTGCCTGCCAGTCCTTTGCGGTAGCCCGACATGAAGAACCACAGTCCCAACAGGCAGAAGACCGCGGCGGCGGCCAGCAGGATGCCCATCGGGAGAGTCAGCGGGAAGAGGATGAGGTAGAGCGGTATGGAGAGCAGCCAGAACCAGAAGTGGCTGAAGATGTGGGTCATGGCGTAGAGGATGACCGACGATGAGGCCCGCTCGGTGCCGATATGCGGTGCGAGGGCCATGACACGGTAGGGCTCGCCGCCCATGAGTCCGCCGGGTGTGGCGTAGTTGAGGGCGAAGCCCGACACGGTCACCTTGTAGAGCCACCAGAAACGTATTCTTGCCGGGCCTCCGGCACGGATGATGAGGTACCACGCCGTCGTGTTGAACACGTAGAGTGCTGCCCACAGGCCGACCACTGCAAAGAACCAGTAGCCGGCGTGCTGCAGGCCGCTCCACACCTCGGCGAAGTCGAGTTGGCTCACCATGAGGGCGAAGAGGGCGATGCCGAACCCGAAGAATATGTTTTGGTATTTGGACTTCATTTCTTGTCGGCGTTGTCGCGCGGCTGCGGTTTGCCTTTGGACGCGAACTCATGCTTCTTGGGGATGGAGAAGCGCACCTTTTCGCTCTCGTCGCGGCGCTCGTGGTAGAGTTTTTGCAGCGGGTCGGCGTAGGGCTCGTCGTACTCGTCGCGGTGGCGGAAGATGTCGATGGCGGTGAAGATGGCACGGCGCAGTGACGACTCGTCGGCAACGCACTTGCCGGCAATGTCGAAGCCGGGACCGCCTGTGGGCAGGGTGCAGACGATGGGCAGTCCGGCCAGGAAGTAGACACCCGGGTCGGCGGTGAGCGTGGAGAAGGGGATCATGGCCTGGTCGCGGTACATGGCCAGCGTGCAGTCGAAGGCGTCGAACTGTCCCTCGGCGAAGTATTCGGCGGCGGCGTAGGGGCCGAACACCTGGGTGCCCTCGCCGGGTGCGGCGGCAATGGCGGGGATGATGGCCGACTGTTCCTCTTCGCTGTTGGCTTGAGGATTGTAGCCGAGTACGCCGACGCGGGGTACCGACAACATGAAGTCGCGGCGCAGGCTGGCAATGAGCGTACTGAGGCTGAGGGTGAGATCTTCGGCGGTGATGGCTTCCGGTACTTTCTTCATCGCCGTGCAGTCGGTGGCGACGGCGATGCGCAGGGTGTCGTTGAGCAGTATGCTCAGTGCGGTCTTGCCTTCGCCGACGCTTGTCTCGATGTATCTTTTCAGACCGTGGAAGGGCAGTCCGGCCACCTTGATGTTGTCATTGCAGACGGGGCAGCACACGAGCACGTCGAAGGCGTTCGACCGGAAATCGGTCAGTGCGCGGTCGAGGGCTTTGATGGCGGCTTGTCCCGACTCTTCGGTGGGTGTACCAAGGTCTACCTTCACATCCTCGTCGAAGCAGGTGAGCAGGTTGACGCGTCCGTCGGCCATCTCCTCGGCCGTGGCGATGATGCTGAAGTTGGCCGGTATGCCCAGCGCCTTGCGGTGGTAGGCGGCCACTTTGGGCGAGCCGTAGATGACGGGAGTGCAGAGTTCGAGCATCTCCGGGTCTGCGAAGGTTTTAAAGATCTGTTCGTATGCGGCGCCGTTGGTGTCGCCGTGCGTGATGGCCACGCGTATTTTTCTGTTTTCCATTGATATATATGAGTTGTATGCTTTGTTCTTGGCTTATTTTTCCCGGGCAATACTGCTGGCTTTTTGGGGCGTGACGCTTAGGGTGTAGAGGGCGGCTTCGGCGCGAAGCAACAAGTTGCGCTTGGGCATGGAGGGGGCGTAGACAAAGGCCTCGGCCACGATGGTCTTGCCCGACAGACTGTCGGTGAGGGTGTGGGAGACGAACGGTCCGCCCATGGCGTCGCCCTTCATTTCCCATAGTCCGCGCGTGACGATGACCGTCTGTCCGTGCGGGTAGACCTGTTGTCGGGTGACGCTTCGCGCGACGGTGGTCATGTACATGTCGTCGGTCTCTCCCTTGATGTTGGTGCGCATCACGCTGTCGCGGTTTTCGGAGGTGTAGACGCAGATGTTCGTCATGCCGTAGGCGGAGTTGTCTGACAGCCAGATGAAGTCTTTGCCCCGCTTTGATGCCGTCATCGTGGAAGGGATGGACATCGTGCAGCCAAACATCCTGCGTATGGCAGCTTCGGCCTTGGGATTGTGGTGTGACCGGAGACGGGCTATCTCGGCGTTGTACTCGTGGCGTAGGAGCAGGCGCACGAGGGAGTTGTTGGCGCTGAGGTATTGCCGGAGTGTGTCTGCGCTCGGGGCATGCAAGTGGACAATCATCTGCGGCGTGGCGTACACATTCTTCTCTTGGCGGAGGGATACCCGGGTGTATTGCTGGGAGTCGATGTCGACGATGACGATGCTTCGGGCCAGTCGGGTGGCTGTGCTCATCTGCTTCGGGTCGGCCGTGGTGACGTGGAAGAGTGGTTCGCACTGCGGCAATCCCGGCACGTCGGCCTCAAGCGTCTGTCGCACGCAATCTGTGCTGTCACCCATCAGAATGACATCGAATGGTGTGCCGCTGCTTGACGGCAAGACCGTCTGTCGGCCGTTGCAGGCCGCCATCAGCAGCAGGGTACACAGGAGCAGACTATGCTTGATGGCGTTCATCTTCTATCTTTCTTGCTGTGCTCAGCAGGCCGCAGGCGGCGAAGATATCTTGTCCGCGGCTGGCGCGTATGGTGGTGAACACGCCGTGTGCGGTGAGGTAGTCGCGGAAGTCCTCCATGCGCTTCTCGTCGGTGCCTTTGAGGTCGATGTGGGGTATCTGGTGGAAGCGTATGAGATTGACCCGGCACTGCAGCCCGTGCAGCAGGCGGATGATTTCGCGGGCATGGGTCTGCGAGTCGTTGATGCCTCCGAACATGATGTATTCGAATGACAGGCGGCGCTGGTGGGCGAAGTCGTAGTTGCGGAGCAGGTCTACCACCTCGGTGATGCTCATGCCGCGCTCGGCCGGCATCAGTGCGGCACGCTGCTCGGGCAGCGGGGAGTGGAGCGAGATGGCCACATGGCAATCGCTCTCGGCGAGGAAACGCTCGAGTTTGCGTCTGATGCCGACACTGCTCACCGTGATGCGCTTCGGACTCCAGGCCCAGCCCCAGTCGGCCGTGAGTACCTGCGTGGCGCGGAGTACATTGTCGAGATTGTCCATCGGTTCGCCCTGGCCCATGAATACGATGTTGGTGAGCCGCTCACATTCCGGCAGCGAGTACACCTGATTGAGTATGTCAGTAGCGGTGAGGCTTGACTCGTAGCCCTGCTTGCCGGTCTGACAAAAGAGGCAGTTCATCTTGCAGCCCACCTGCGACGAGACGCAGAGCGTGGCGCGTTCGCCGTCGGGTATGAATACCGTCTCGACGCGTTTGCCGTCGGAGGTGGGGAACAGGTATTTCTTGGTGCCGTCTACCGACTCCTGCCATTCGGTGGGCGGCATGCAACCTATGGTGTAGGCTTCGGCGAGGCGCTCGCGGTTGGCCTTCGACAGGTTGGTCATCTCATCGATGTGGCGCACGTGCTTGCCGTAGATCCACTTGGCGATCTGTCCGCCGGTGAAGGCTGGCATGCCCAGCGAGCGGGCCACGTCCTTGAGTTCGTCGAGTGAGAGGCCGAGCAGCGGCTTTTTATTGTCTGTCATGTTGTATGCTATTCTTGGAAAGGGACTGTCGGAAAGGTTTTCCGAAGGCCGGTCTATACCGACATTTATGCAAAGTTACGGAAAAACGGGTGCAGTGCAAAAGAAAATATTTGATTTTTGGTTCTTCTGCCTGTTGCGCCTGCCATGACAAGGCGTGCCGTGACAGGTGAATATGCAGGAAAAACGCGGTTCACGGCAAAATACCCGTGCCGGTGCTTGGCGCTTCTTGTATTTCTGCGTATTTTTGCGATGTATATTTTAGAAATCACCTTTATGTTGTCACTTATGAAAAGATACCTACGAAAAACCGCCTCTCTGCTCATGTTGCTATCCGTTTCCCTATTGCTGCTGACTTCCTGTGAGAAGGCCGACGGTGATGCTTCCGGCCAGGAAGAAGTGGTGCGCAAGGAGGGGCAGGCCGTTGTGCGGCTGCGCCTTTCGCGCTACGATGTGACCCCGTTTGAGACGAAAGCGGCGGCGGATGCTTCCACACGGCCTGTCGATGAAGTATGCACGATGGTCAGCGTGGCCCTGTTCAAGGATGGCGAGCGTGTGAAGAGCCTTTCCCAGTCGAAGGCCGATGGCAGCACGTTCGGTTCTGTAGAACTGGCCCTTGACAAGGGACAATATATTATTGTGGCCGTTGCCCACAACGGTACAAAGGCGGCTACCGTGACCAGTCCGGACAAGATAACCTTCTCCGACAACAAGGTGACCGACACTTTCTGTTGCTGCGATACGGTCGATATCGGCGATGATGGCGACATCGACTTGTTGTTGCGCCGTTGTGTGGCCATGTTCCGTCTGAAGATTGTCGACAATGTGCCTTCGGCCGTGACCTCAATGAAGTTCTACTATACCGGCGGCAGCAGCACGCTCGACGCTACGGCCGGGGCGGGATGTGTCAACTCGCGCCAGACCGAGACGATCAGTGTAGCCGATGCGGCCCATAGCGCCTCGTCGGTGTATGAAGTCTACACCTTTCCTCATGCCGATGGCCGCAGTATGCGTGTCACGGTGAGTGCGCTCGATGCCAAGGGCAATGTGCTCTATGAGCGTACCTACGAGGATGTGCCGGCTGTAACGGCGCATATCACGCAGTATTCCGACCACTTCTTCGAGGAGGATGCCGCGGCCAAGCACCAGGTGAACATACAGGTGGACGATACTTGGACGGTGGACGAGCGTGACGTGTAGTGTATCGATTGTCACCGAATTGTAACATGTATGCAATATGTATGAACAGATGTAGACTTACCTTTGCGGCAGAAATTACGTCAAAATGAAATACAGATGAACAAACCTTATCGCATACTCATTGTAGACGACGAGCAGGATCTGCTCGAAATACTCAAGTTCAATCTTGAGACCGAGGGCTATGAGGCCGACACGGCCACCTCGGCCGAAGAGGCGCTGACCCTCGACATCGCCTCCTACGACCTGTTGCTGCTCGATGTGATGATGGGCGGTATGTCGGGATTTGCCATGGCCAAGCGTCTGAAGGAAAATCCCAATACTGCCGCAGTGCCCATCATCTTTCTGACGGCCCGCGACACGGAGAACGACACGGTGACCGGATTCAATCTCGGGGCCGATGACTATATCTCAAAACCTTTCTCCATACGTGAGGTGCTGGTGCGCATACGGGCCGTCATACGCCGCACGACTGCCGCTGAGGGTGCGCAGGAGCCGCAGACCGTCAGTTATCAGGGCATCGAGATGAATCTCGACAAGAAGACCGTCACCATTGACGGTGAGGATGTGCCCTTCACCAAGACCGAGTTTGAGATACTGAAACTGCTCCTCGAAGAGCGCGGCCGCGTGTTCTCCCGTCAGGAACTTATCGACCGCATCTGGCCGAAGGATGTGTTGGTGCTCGACCGGACGGTCGATGTCAATATCACCCGTCTGCGCAAGAAGATCGGGCGGTTTGCCAAGTGCATCGTCACGCGTCTGGGCTTCGGCTACTATTTTGATGCGTAGTATAAGGAAGAAAATATCCGTAACGGCAATGGAAATGGGAATAAGAAAGAGGAACGTCAGTGTCGGCACGCGCATCTATCTCAGCGTGATGGGCGTGTTTCTCGTGTTTGCTGTGGCTTTCATCGTATTTCAGCAAACCCGCGAGAAGCAGTTCAAGGCCGATATGCTCAACTTGCGTCTGCAGGACTACAACCAGCGTATGGACGACGTGCTCCATGCCTATGGCCGCTACGATGAGAAGGCTTATGACCATTTCGTCGATGAAAATCACATGCAGGGCCTGCGTGTGACCATCATCACCCGCGACGGCAGCGTCGTCTACGACAACCGCAGCAAGGGCTATGCGCAGATGGGCAACCATGCCAACCGCCCCGAGGTGCGGATGGCTCTCCGGAGGGGTTCAGGGTCTACCGTAGAGCGCAACAGCCGTACGATGGGCGGCGACTATTTCTATTCGGCCACCTACTTTCCGGAGGACAGTCTGATCATACGCTCGGCCCTGCCGTACAATGACAATCTCTCGAAATCGCTCCGTGCCGACCAGCACTACATCTGGTTTGCCATCACGGCCATTCTGTTGCTGACGGTCATCCTCTACCGGTTTATCAACCGTCTGGGTGACAATATCACCAAACTACGCACCTTCGCCAGTCGTGCCGACCACAACGAGTCGCTCGATACGGAAGACCTTGTGGCGTTTCCTGATGACGAACTGGGCGAGATCGCCGAGCGCATCATCAAGATATACAAGCGGCTGCAGACCACCCGCAAGGAGCAGGATGTGCTCAAACGACAACTCACACAGAATATTGCCCATGAACTCAAGACGCCTGTGGCCAGCATACAGGGCTATCTTGAGACCATACTCGACAATCCGCATATCAATGAGCAGACCAAGGCGCAGTTTCTCTCACGTTGCTATGCGCAGAGCCAGCGTCTCACGGCATTGCTGCAGGATATCTCCACGCTCAACCGTATGGACGATGCGCCCGGCATGACAGATTTCTCTCCTGTCAACATCTCCGCCATGGTGGAGAATATCATGCACGAGACGGCCCTCCAACTCTCGGAGCACGGTATGGCTTTCCGCAACGGTCTGCCCGCAGACATCGTCGTGCAGGGCAACCAGAGCCTGTTGTACAGCGTGTTCCGCAATCTCACCGACAACGCTATCGCCTATGCGGGGCAGGGCACGACCATCACGCTCGATGCCAGGCAGGAAGACGGTATGTGGCACTTCACGTTCTCGGACAACGGCGGTGGTGTGCCCGCCGAGCACTTGCCCCGCCTCTTCGAGCGGTTCTACCGTGTGGACAAGGGCCGCAGCCGCAAGATGGGCGGAACGGGTCTCGGACTGGCCATCGTCAAGAATGCCGTTCTGTTGCATGGCGGCACCATCGCGGTCTGCAATCAGGAGAAGGGTGGCCTGCGTTTCGACTTTTCCGTCAGAGCGTAGTAGAACATCTTTTTCTTATTGGCAATAGGAAAACAAAAAACGCCCGGTCATAATCGCTATGGCCGGGCGTTGCGTATCGTACTGGGACGATGTTTATCATTTGAGAGATTTCGATATCGCGTTGAGCATGTTGCTGAGGTATTGGTCGAAAGTGAAGGCCCTCATGTCGAGAAGACCGCTTCTGATGACTTCTTTCTCGTTGGCATTGAGCAGGTCGCCTTTCTTTTTGAGCAGTTGGGCGGTGCGGTTGACAATGCCTGTCTTGAATGCCAGTGACGTGGGAGAATCGGGGTCGCGGTAGGCAGTATGCAGATTGCCGAAGGCCTGTAGTACATCGGCAGAATTCTTGATGTTGTCATAATTGATGTCAACGGTCGATGTGATACCCTCTGCCAGCATCTCGTCGGTCACCTTCCGCGGATCCCGGCTGTATATCTTCCATACGCTGCCGCGTACGGTGCCGTCGTCTTCCTCACCCCAGGACAGGGCGTAACAGGTGCGGAAATTCTTGTCCTTTGGATCGCGGAAGAGGTAGATGCGGTAGTTTCTGTTGGCCCTTGTGCCGAAAGAGATGGTCTTTTCCAGACGTTCTCCGTAACTGATGTTCTGACGCTCTTTGCTGTCGTCTGCCTTGTAGTTTTTGGCGGAATAGGACTGCATCATATCGGCATGGAATGCATCGAGCAGACGGGTGAGGTCGGGCTTTTCTGCAGGAACGTGGAACTCGATGCCCTTGCAGATGCCCGGAGTCTTGTTCCAGTGGTCCTCGAACTCGTAGGTAGACAGCGACGTGATGCTTTGTGCGGTATTGCAGTCGTTGATGAATTTGTCGAAGGCTTTGCTGATGTGTTCCTGTGCGGCAATATGGTTGGGCAATGTGACTGCTAAAAGGAACAGAATGAAGAGGCGAAGTGTTTTCATATTGTTTCTTGTTTGATTGTTTCTTATGATGTTTTTTATCGTCATTTATGGATATTCCTCGATAGGCATTTCTTCTCCCTCGATGGCTTGTGCCATCTCCCAAGTCTTTTGGGCTTGTTGGATTTCGGCCTGGCGTATCTGTTTTTCCTGTCGGAGCAGGGCTTCTCCTATACTGCGGGCCTGTTCTTGTTCTATTTGCCGGAGACGGTTGTCTACCAGATATTCGTCGATGGGAGAGGGCGTGACGATTTTTTCTGAGTCGCAGAGCGATGCAAGGTAGGTGTGAGGCTTGGCGGGTGTGTCGCGGTAACGGCGCACGGGCTTTTTGCGTGTGGGCTTTGTGGCGGGTACGGCCTTGACGGTGTCGCGCTGTGCGCGGCTTACCGTATCGCTGGGCATCTCGGTGACGGCGGCTATGCTGACGGCGGGTGTGACGGCCGATGACTGCGGACTGCTGACGGGACGCACGATGAAAAGGGTCAGTGCTGCGGCAGCGGCCACTGCAAGTCCGGTCCATAGGGCTACGGTGCGATGGCGTTGCGGACGCTTTTTCTCTTCGCTTTCGCCGGTTGGCATGCCTGCATCGAAGTAGGCGAACATCTCCTTGTGGGCTTGCCATGCTTCGGGCACGTCGTGCGAGCGGAAGTAGTCGGCCAGGCGGTCTTCCTCCTCGAGTGAGGTCAGCCCGTCGAGATAGCGGTCGAGCAGTTGCTGTATGTCGTTGGGGATGTTCATATGCGGTGAGTGTGTTTTGTTCTTTGTTTGTAACTTTCGAGCAGTTTGCGCCGGGCGCGTGACAATAGGGTGGGTACCGAACTTTCTGCGATGCCGGCGATGGCCGCTATTTCCTGGGTGGTGCGCCGCTCTACCTGTCGAAGGTGGAGCACTTGGTACTCCTTGTCGGGGAGCTCGCGCAGACGACGTTCGAGCCAAGCCTCATTGTCGAGGGTTTCCAACCGTTGGTCAGGGGTCTCGGCTGTGTCGGCCAGCAGTGGCCTGTTGTCGACTGCCGTCATCGGCGGACGTCGCAGGCGGTCGAGCACGAGATGTCGGGTGACCGTCACTGTCCATGCTTCGACTGACCGCAGACGGTGGAGCTCGCCGCGCAGTGCCCACAGTTTGAGCAGTACGTCCTGCGCCACGTCCTCGGCAGAGTCGTTGTCAAGACCATGCGACCTTGCTTCGGTCAGTATGCGACGTCGAAGGTTGGGGACGATATGTTCGAACTCTTGTTGCTGCACTTCTTGGTGTTTTCAATGGATAGACGGAGAATGGGGCGAAATATGGACGGGATTAACCTGCGTTAACAATTTTGCATAAATGAATTTTGCCCCTGTAGAAAACGGGCTTTGTTTTCCACAGGGGCAGTATGTTCTATGAATGTCCGTCGCGGGCGACGGCTGCTATGCTTCTTTCTTGGGGTACTTGCGGAACCATCCGTCCCATCTGAGGCGCATCACGCCGAAGAAGGCTTCGCCGAAGATGCCGCCGTTCATCTTGGAGACGCCTTCGCGCCGGTTGACGAACACGACGGGTACTTCCTTGATCTTGAAGCCGATCTTGTAGGCCGTGTACTTCATCTCTATCTGGAAGGCGTAGCCCTTGAAGCGGATCTCGTCGAGGGGAATGGTCTCAAGCACCTGTCGGCGGTAGCACTTGAATCCGGCCGTGGTGTCGTGTACGTGGAATCCGGTCACGATGCGGACGTATTTCGAGGCAAAGTAACTCATGAGCACGCGGCCCATCGGCCAGTTCACTACATTGACCCCGCTCACGTAGCGCGAACCGATGGCCACATCGTATCCCTCGTCGTGGCAGGCGGCATAGAGCCGGGGCAGGTCGTTGGGGTCGTGGCTGAAGTCGGCATCCATCTCGAAGACGTAGGCATAGTCGTGCTCCAAGGCCCACTTGAAGCCGGCGATGTAGGCAGTGCCCAGTCCGAGTTTGCCCGACCGCTCAATGAGAAAGAGCCGTCCGGGAAAGTCGTTGTCCATCAGACGGCGTATGATGGAGGCTGTGCCGTCGGGACTTCCGTCATCGATGACGAGGATGTGGAAGCACTTCTCAAGGGCGAAGACGGCCCGGATGATCTTCTCGATGTTCTCCTTCTCGTTGTATGTGGGGATGATGACGATACTGTCGCTATTGTTCATATTCTTCTATTGTGTCGGATAGGTCTGTTGTTGTGGTTGCAAACTTACATATTTTTTTCGTATTGACGGCGCGTGCTGTCATAAAAAGTGTTTCCTTCGGCTTGGTGGTGGAACGTCAGGCTTTCAACCGGGCTATATCGTCGGCTTCGCCGACAATCCAGAGCATATCGCCGAGCATAAACCGGTAGGTGGGCGATACGGCCGAGAGGTTCTCCTTGCCTTCTTCCATGCCGACCACCATGCAGTTGTACTTGTCGCGGATGCCGCTCTCGCGGAGGGTCTTGCCCAGGAAGGCACTGCCGTTGTCGATGAGCAGGCGGCTGAGTTTCATCTCGCGGTGTTCGATATCGGGATCGTCGGGGTAGATGTCGTTGTCGAGCGTGGTCTGCAGTGTGGCCAACTGGTCGTCGCTGCCGATCACCTGTACATGGTCGCCGGGGAAGAGCACGTCGTCGCCACCGGGGATATTGATGCGATGGTGACCGCGGAGTATGCTGCTCACCATAATGCCGAAGCGGCTGCCGAGGCTCAGTTCGGCGAGCGTCTTTCCGGCCCAGGTCGATCCTTCGGGTATCTCTACCTGACTGATGTGTATGTTGCGGTCGAGCAGATGTCCGGCATAGAGCGGGCGCTTCTGTCCGAGCACTTCGGCCTCGATGTCGCGCGACCGGAGATTCTGCAGGAAGAGGCGTTCCATGGCGATACTGCGTTTCTTGAGTGTGCGCGACACCAGCATGAACAGCACGACGGCCACGGCGAGGGTGATCATGAGGGCGTTGGTGAAGCGGGTGAGGTAGTTGCAGATGTAGAACACGAAACCTACGGCGATGACCATGCGCACAAGTACGGTGAAGATGAGCGGCAGACGGTTGATGCGGCTCTCGCGCCATAGGGTGTGGAACTCCTCGCTGTGGTTCTTCTTCATCACCATGGCGCGGAGGAAGGGCGAGATGGCCACGACGGTGAGCACACCGCAGATGCCGTTGGCCCACCAGTGCAGGCCGGGCATGAGATGCCGCACAAACGGCAATACAAACGTGAACATCAGTATGATGACCGCTACCGAGAGTATGGCGTAGATGAGCGTAATGCGGGCCATCGACATGAGCAGCGGCCGCCAGTAGCCGCCCTGTGACTTCGACGGATGGCTGAGGGTCGTGGCGTTGAGTCCGGCTATCCATCGCTTGGGCAGACGCGGTTCGAGATAGTTGTAGGCCGGTACGGCAAGACGTATCATGTAGGGGGTGAGGAAGGTGGTGATGACCGATACGGCCACAACCACGGGGTAGAGAAAGTCGCCGATGACTCCCAGCGACAGACCCAGTGAGGCGATGATGAACGAGAACTCGCCAATCTGTGCCATCGAAAAACCGCATCGCATGGCTGAGCGGAGGGTTTGTCCGCCGAGCAGGTATCCGAGGGTGCCGAACAGGGCTTGGCCTACCAGTATGGCCAGTACCAGTACGAGGATGGGCAGGGCGTAGGATACCAGTATGGCCGGGTCTACCAGCATGCCGACTGACACAAAGAAGATCGCGCCGAAGAGGTCTTTCACCGGAGAGACCAGCCGCTCTATGCGTTCGGCCTCGATGGTCTCGGCCAAGATGGAGCCCATGACAAACGCACCGAACGCGCTGCTGAATCCTACCTTTGTCGATATGACGGCCATCATGCAGCACAGGGCGAGCGAGACGATGAGCAGGGTCTCGTCATTGACCAGTTTGCGTACATGGCGCAGGAGCAGGGGCACGGCGAAGATGCCGACCACAAACCACAGCACGATGAAGAAGGCTATCTTGAGCACAATGCCGAAGATCTGCCCGCCGTCGGGATTGTTGCCCACGGCCACGGCCGAGAGCATCACCATCATGACGATGGCCAGCACGTCTTCGAGGATAAGCACGCTCATGACGGGTCCGGCAAACTGCTGTTGCCGGAGCCCCATGTCGGTGAAGGCCTTGTAGATGATGGTCGTAGAACTCATGGCCAGCATGCCGCCGAGGAAGATGCAGTCCATACGGTCCCAGCCGAACGCGTGGCCGACCACCACTCCCGTCACCATCATGCAGAAGACGATGGTACAGGTGGTGATGACGGGCGCAATGCCCATCTTGACAATCTTCTTGAACGAGAAGTCGAGACCGAGCGAGAACAGTAGGAACATCACACCGATATCCGCCCAAGTGTGGATATTGGCGTTGTCGATGACCGACATGGTGTAGGGCATGTGCGGGCTGACGATAAATCCGGCCACGACATAGCCCAGCACGAGGGGTTGCTTGAGGCGCTTGAAGATGAGGGTGACGACGCCGGCGGTGATGAGTATCAGGGTCAGGTCAGTGATGAATGCGGGTATTTCTGACATGGTGTTGCGGATAGAAAAACCACGGTATCCGGATACGGCGTGTACCGGATACCGTGGCTTGTGGGTGGGTTATTGGGCGAATCCTAAGAATCCGCCGTTAGTCGTTGTACTGTGCAGTCAGTTCGCAGATGCGCACGATGACGCGCATGGCTTTCTCCATGACTTGGATGCTGACAAACTCGTACGGGCCGTGGAAGTTGACACCTCCGGCAAAGATGTTGGGACAAGGAAGACCCTTGAACGAGAGTTGCGCACCGTCTGTTCCGCCGCGTATGGGCTCTACCTTCGGGGCGACGCCGCTGTCCTGCATGGCCTTGAGCACGATGTCGATGACATGCATCACGGGGTCAATCTTCTCCTTCATGTTGTAGTACTGGTCCTTGATGTCGGCCGTGACGGTGCCCTCGCCGTATTTCTTGTTCATACGGTCGACGCACTCCTCGATGAAGGCCTTGCGGTCTTCGAAACGGTCGCGGTCGTGGTCGCGGATGATGTACGACAGGGTGGCGTTCTCGATGTTCGACTGTATGCCGAGCAGATGGTAGAATCCTTCATAGCCTTCGGTGGCTTCGGGGGTCTCGGTGGCGGGTATCATGTCGATGAACTCGGCAGCGAGGCGGTTGGCGTTGACCATCTTGCCCTTGGCATAGCCCGGGTGTACGCTCACACCGGTAAGGTGTATCTTGGCCGAAGCAGCGTTGAAGTTCTCGTACTCCAGGTCGCCGAGGTCGCCGCCGTCCATGGTGTAGGCCCATTCGCAACCGAACTTCTCCACGTCGAAGTGGTGGGCACCCATGCCGATCTCCTCGTCAGGATTGAAGGCGATGCGTATGTCGCCGTGCTTGATCTCGTTGTGGTCGCGCAGATAGCACATGGCCTGTACGATCTCGGCGATACCGGCCTTGTCGTCAGCACCGAGCAGGGTGTGGCCATCGGTCACGATGAGGTCTTCGCCAACGTGTGCCTTGAGCTCGGGAAACTTCTTCGGTGAGGAGACGATGCCCTCCGAAAGGGTGATGTCGCCGCCGTCGTAGTGCTCGACGATGCGTGCCTTGATGTCGGCGCCGCTGCAGTCGGGACTGGTATCGTAGTGGGAGATGAAGCCGATGGTCGGCACTTCTTTCTTGATGTTTGACTTGAGGGTGGCGTAGATGTAGCCGTTGGCATCCATCTCTACGTCGTCGAGACCTTCGCGCTCAAGTTCCTTTTTGAGGTACTCGGCGAAGATGAGTTGTTTGGAGGTGCTGGGCACGGTCTCCGATTCCTCGCTCGACTGCGTGTCGAACTTGGTGTAATTCAAAAATCGTTCGGTTATTTCCATAGTCTTGCTTGTATCTTCTGTATGGATGTATGTTCTGGTTGATGTGCGGGGAGAGTGTCCCGCCTTTGTTATATAATGTGTGTGCTTTATCCTCAGACGATGCCGAAGTGCTGGAGTGCATTCCATACGCCGTCGTCGTCGACGCTGGTGGTCACATAGTCGGCCTTGGCTTTCACCTCGTCGAGGGCGTTGCCCATCGCTACGCTGATGCCGGCGGCATCGAGCATGGGGATGTCATTGCCGCCGTCGCCGAAGACCATGGTCTCGTCGATGCCGATGCCCATCGCTTCGGCAATGGAACGTATGCCGTTGGCTTTGTTGGCGGCCGACGAGGTGATGTCGCAGAAGGCGGGATGCCAGCGGGAGGAGATGCAGGTCTTGAGTTCCGGCAGAATGACGGACTCCTGTTCTTCGGTGAGGAAAGGCGTGATCTGGAGTATGCCCTGGTCGACGACCTTCATGGCGGGTACGTCAAACTTGTTGTAGGTCACCTTGAGCATGTCCGTCCATACGCGGCGCATGTTGTCGTCGGCATTGCAGTATTGCAGATCGTCGAGGCCGACCAGGACGTAGGGTATCTTGCGTTCGTCGCAGAACTGCATGAGTGCCAGTACCTCTTCGCGCGGTATGAGGTCTTTGCGTACGGTCTTGCCGTCGAGTATGCAGTGGGCACCGCTGGCCAGGACGTAGCCGTCGAAGAGTCTGTCGATCATCGAACCGAGATTGTTGAGCAACTGCAGTGGACGTCCCGATGCTGTGAATGTCTTGATACCCTTTGCCCGTGCGGCCAGAATGGCCTTGCGGGTGGAGTCGGGTATGACGTGAGTCTTGAAGGAGACGAGTGTTCCGTCGATGTCGAAGAACAGGGCTTTTGTCATTGTCGTGGTGTGTGTCTTATATATTTTGTGGAATGAGGACGGTGTCAGTCATCCTCGGAGAAGAGCGGGTCTTCGGGCATGACGGTGACGGGCTTCGAGTCGAACTCCTTGAGCAGATTCTCGGGTACATACTTTTTGTCGACGACAAGGCGGAACATGTACTCGTCGAACCAGCGGTTGGTCATGATGAGGCAACCCTTCTCTCCGTAGTTGGCACCCCAACTGTTTTCCACTTTCCATTTCACGGGATTGCCGTCGGCATCGAGGTCAACGGCGGTGAGGGTCATGGCGTGTGTCGATCCGCTGTCGAAGGTGGAGATACGGTCGGCCTTGTTCATACCGAAGGTGGTGGAGAAAAGCGAACCGTAGTCATAGTTCTCGGTGTCGAGGAAGCCGCGCTCGCGGTCGAGCTGCTTGCCTACGTCATAGGAGGAGTACATCTTCTTGCCGTCCTTGAGTGAGGCGATGGCCAGTTGGGCTATCTCGCTGGTCGGCAGGTTGAGGTATTTCCAGTTGGTGCCGTCGTATACGTGGCGGTCATATTCCACCTCGTAGGTCTTGTGGTAGGGGCGGCGGGGATCGTTCATCACCATGATAAACGTGCCTTTGAGCGGTTCGCCCACCGTGGCCTTGTAGAATTCGATCGGAGTGTATCTCTTGGCTTCGCCTACGGGCTTGCCGTCCTTGTCGCGGAACTGGTAGGTGAACTCCTTGACGGGCTCGCCGAGCGTGACGGCCAGCATATGGTAGACCGTGGCGAGCATCTCGCTCTTGCGGGCTTCGATGGCCGTGGCCTTCTTGCCGTCGGCTACCATCTTGCGCAGTTCAAGTCCGTACTCGCGGAGTTTCGAACTGATGAGGCTTGACATCTTCGAGGTGTTCTCTGCCGAGAAGGTCTCGGGCTGTACCGACTTGGGCACAAGACCGTATTTCGGGGCAAGGTCGGCGATACCGCAGAAGGTACCTCCGTCGTTGATGGGATTCTTGAAGAAGAACTGCACGCGGATGTCATCCATCGGTTTCTTGGCGTTGTCGATGACACCCTGCAGCATGAGGTTGGCCTTCTCCAGTTGGTCGTAGAAGAAGAGGTAGTCGTGGGAGAACTCTACGGTGAGACTGTCACCGTGCTGACGGGCAAAGTCGGAGCGCAGTACGTTGAGGCCGGAGAACATCCAGCAGCGGCCGGAACTCTTCTGGTCGTGTATGCTCTGCTTGGGTGTCTCTACGCTGAAATGGGTGTCGAACGCACCTTGGTTGGCGAAATTCTTGGCCAGATTGTCAATCTTGTTGGATGCGATGGCGTTGAACAGGGCCTTGTCTGTGGATGTGGAGGGCTGTGCGGCCTCTATCTTGTGGAGCATGGAAGCGGATATGCCGCCTCCTGCATTCTGGGCCGATGCCTGCATGGTGAGGCAGAGGGCGAGGGTGAGGACGGAGATTTTCGTTTTTTTCATAGATGGTGGTATTTTTCGGACATGATTGGCCGGTGTGCCTGGCCGATACGTTGTCTGCGGATGGTTTATTCTTGTGAGTCGTGCGGATGGCGGAAGATGGAAAAATTGACGCTGCCGTAACTGCGATGTTCCACAAACCGTGGGTCAGTGGAGAAATCGTTGTGCTTGCCGTGCTCGAAGACCAGTATGCCGTCGGGGGCGAGCAGTCCGGCATCGAAGATGCGCGACGGTATCTCTGCCAGTTCGGGAAGGGCGTAGGGAGGGTCGGCGAAGATGATGTCGAACTTCTGTTTGCAACTTTTCAGAAACCGGAACACGTCGCCGCGGATGAGGATGTCGTTGTCGGCTTCTATCTTTTTCATGCACTGGCGGATGAAGGCAGCGTGGTCGCGGTCGCCCTCGACGCTTACCACTTGCCGGCAACCGCGTGAGAGCAGTTCGAGCGAGATGCTTCCTGTGCCGGCGAACAGGTCAAGGGCGGTGGCATCGTCGAAATCTGTGTAGCCCTGGAGTACGTTGAAGATGTTCTCCTTGGCGAAATCGGTAGTAGGCCGTGCCTTGAAGGTGCGGGGTATGTCGAAATGCCGGCCTTTGTATTTTCCTGTGATGATTCTCATCTTGTCGTGGCGTAGAGGGCCTGCACGTCGAAGGGCATGACGGTCTTCGAAAGTCGTCCCGACGCATCGGTGCCGGCCATAGGATTTGTCTTTTGTATGTTGTGGAGAAATTTGCCCAGTGCCGTGTCAAGTTCGGCGGCGTAGGGCACGCCGCCCACGATGTGCAGTTCGTCGGTGTGGCTGTCGTAGCCGAGCTGTTTCCACGTGTTGAGCAGAAAGTAGACGGCGTCGGCGCAGTGGGTGGCGTCGAAGGCATTGCAGTATTCGAACCGGTTGCGCCGGAAGGCCACTACCTCGACGCGGCGGTCGTGAAAGTAGGCGAAGAGTTTGCGTGATGTGCCCGAGAAACTGCGGCCCAGAAGGTAGGTCCATACGGGTTGCACGACAGGCATGAACGTATACTTGCGGAAGTGGTCGCCGACCACGACGCGCAGGTCGCGCGGTATGGCGAAGAGTGCTACGGCATTGAGTCCGGTCACTGCGCTCGACAGTACCTCCTCGTTTTCCTGCAAGGGAAAGGTGCACTTGTAGAGGGCAGTGGCCGTGTCTGCCGAAAATTCTTCTGCGGGGATGAGCGATACCGGTGCATCGACCATCACGATAGCCTCGTCGGCCCCGAGCGAGAGCAAGGGACTGTCGGTGAAGGCCTGGCGCAGGTTGGCTGCGGGCGAGATGCCCGCCTTGGCGGGATACCGCTCGTACTTGATGATACCTTCCTCTTGCGGCCGGGTGGCTGCGAAGGCCAAAGTGTTTCGGCTGATGCGTATGGTCGTTCTCATTCTTTATCGAGTTGGCGGTGTGGGCGGCAGTGTCTATTCCCAGTTACCGGCATTGTCGGTGGGGGTGTCGATGTCGCCGATCTTGAGACCGGCGTAGCGGCCCGAGGCGTTGGCGGCCTCCGTGAGGTTGGCCACGGATGTGGCATCGAGACCGTTGAGATAACTGTTATATGGGGCGGCACATTCCATCAGAGGAATGGTGCGGCCCGACTTGGCGATCTGCACAGTGACGGCAAGGCTGAACACCTGTCCGCCGGAGTAGGGGATATAGCGCAGACTGTCGGCCATGTATCCACGTGCGACGAGCGTGTCGAAACTTTCCGTATACAGACCTGTGGCCTTGCGGTAGCGTTCTTCGGCACTGCGTATCTGCAGCAGGCGGTGCTTGACGCTCTTCTCCCGCTGTGCCTGCTCTCGTCCGAAACGTATCGGGGCCGAGATGCTGAGGTAACAGAGCACGGCGAGTGTCAGTACGCAGGCGGTTAGGATGATGTTGGTGCGTCGCATGAGGAAATCAGAGCAAGGTCAGCGTGTAGAGGTAGACTACCGCTGCGGGCATGGCCATGAGCGAGGAGTCGAAGCGGTCGAGCATGCCGCCGTGGCCGGGGAGGATGTTGCCGCTGTCCTTGATGCCGAGGGTGCGCTTGAAGAGCGATTCTACGAGGTCGCCCCAAGTACCGAAGACCACGACTACAAGGCCGAGTCCCATCCATGCAGGGATAGATAGGGCTACAGGGGTGAGCCCGTCGGTAGTGTTCTCTATGTATCCGATGAGGGCGGCTACGGCCAGCACGAGTATGCCGCCGCCTATGCTGCCTTCCCAACTCTTGCCCGGACTGACGCGGGGAAAGAGTTTGTGTTTGCCGAAGAGCGAACCGCTACAGTAGGCACCTGTGTCATTGGTCCAAAGAAAGATGAAGATGCTCAGGGGCAGCAGACTGTTGAAGGCAATGCCGTGGCCCGTATCCTGAAAGGCCAGCACGTTGACCATCGAGAAGGGAAGGGCGATGTACATCTGTGCGAGCATCGTGTAGGCCCAGTCGGCGATGGGGTTGGCATTCTTGGTGTACAGTTCGCTGATGAACAGGTAGACCACCGTGAGCAGGTAGGGGATGAAGACGGCGCTCGGGGTCACCCCCGAACAGAAACCTGCTACGGCAAGGAAGAAATAAACGCCCGCGGCGGTTGAGATAAAGCGGTTGACGGTGATGCCTTCCACATTGTTGACCAGTCCGGTGAACTCCCATACGGCCAGGCCGGTAATGAGGGCAAACAGGGCGATCATGCCTTCGGGCACGCGGAAACCCACGACGATGATGGCGACGAACAACACGCCTGTGATGGTGCGTGTGATGAGGTTTTTCATTTTCTCGCTCATACCTTTTTATGCTTTGTTTTCCTTTTCTGCGGTTGTGTCCTCTGCGGACTGGGCTTCTTTGTTCGCGTTGTCTTCCTTGACAGCCTGCGCTTCGGCCACGGCTTTCTCGTGTTCGGCCTGTGCCGCTTTCACGGCTTCGGGCATATCCTCGAGTTTCGGTGTGTTGTCTTCGATGATCTCCTGTGAGCGGCTTACCCACGGACGTTTGCCAAAGATACGCTCTACGTCTTCGGCGTAGATCACCTCGCGGGCTACGAGCAGGTCGGCCAACTGACGGTGTCCGTCGGCATGTTCCTTGAGGATGCTTTTGGCACGGTCGTACTGGTTGTTGATCATGTGGAGCACCTCGTCGTCGATGACTTTCGCCGTGGTCTCGGAGTAGGGACGCTGGAACTGGTATTCCTGGTTGTTGTAATAGCAGATATTGGGCATACGGTCGCTCATACCGGCGTAGGCGATCATGCCGAACGCACTCTTGGTGGCACGCTCGAGGTCGTTCATGGCACCCGTGGAGATGTGTCCGGTGCAGAGTTCTTCAGCAGCGCGGCCTCCGAGCAGGGCGCACATCTCGTCGAGCATCTGCTCCTTGGTGGTGATCTGACGCTCTTCGGGCAGATACCATGCGGCGCCGAGCGACTGTCCGCGGGGCACGATGCTCACCTTGACGAGCGGGTTGGCGTGCTCACAGAACCATGAGATGGTGGCGTGTCCGGCCTCGTGGAAGGCGATGGCGCGCTTCTCCTCGGCGGTCATCACTTTGGTCTTCTTTTCCAGTCCGCCGATGATACGGTCGACAGCGTCGAGGAAGTCCTGCTTGCTGACGTATTTCTTGTTGTGGCGGGCGGCGATGAGGGCGGCCTCGTTGCACACATTGGCGATGTCGGCACCCGAGAAGCCCGGGGTCTGGCGCGAGAGGAAGTCTACGTCGACGGTGTCGTCGGTCTTCAGCGGACGTAGGTGTACGTTGAAGATGGCCTTGCGCTCGGTGAGGTCGGGCAGGTCGACATTGATTTGGCGGTCGAAACGTCCCGCACGCAGCAGGGCTTTGTCGAGCATGTCGACACGGTTGGTGGCGGCGAGGATGATGACTCCGCTGTTGGTGCCGAAACCGTCCATCTCGGTGAGCAGGGCGTTGAGCGTGTTCTCACGCTCGTCGTTGCCGCCCATGGAGGGGTTCTTGCTGCGGGCGCGTCCCACGGCATCGATCTCGTCGATGAAGATGATACAGGGGGCTTTCTCCTTGGCTTGGCGGAAGAGGTCGCGTACGCGGCTTGCACCGACCCCGACGAACATCTCGACAAAGTCTGATCCGCTCATCGAGAAGAAGGGTACGCTCGCTTCGCCGGCTACGGCCTTGGCCAGAAGGGTCTTGCCTGTTCCCGGAGGACCGACGAGCAGGGCTCCCTTGGGTATCTTTCCACCGAGTTCGGTGTATTTCTGCGGTTCTTTGA
This sequence comes from Akkermansia muciniphila, assembly GCA_963621665.1. Lineage (GTDB taxonomy): Bacteria > Bacteroidota > Bacteroidia > Bacteroidales > Bacteroidaceae > Prevotella. The sequence continues at coordinate 24,310 of CAVFEZ010000042.1, forward strand.
GAAAGTCGACAATCTCCTGTACTTCCTGCTTGGCGCCTTCCTGTCCGGCTACGTCCTTGAAGGTGATGCCGAGGTCGTTGCCCTTCTCGTACATCTTGGCTTTGCTCTTGCCCACGCTGAACACGCCGCCGCCTCCGACTCCGCCGCCCATGCGGCGCATGAGGAAGATCCATACGGCGATGATGAGGAAGAAACCGCCGAAGTTGACAATCAGGTTGGTGAAGAGGCCGTTGGTCTCGTTCTCATAACTGTAGTCGGCGATCTTGTGCGACTGCTGGGCCTGTGCGAGGTAGCGGTCGAGCTCGTCCATCGGACCGACATTGACCTTGACAAACGGGTCCGTGCCTACCTGACGTGCGCTCGTGCCGAAAACGTCGCGTATGTTCTTGGCGCGGACGTACATGCGGAGGGTGCGCTTGTCGTTGTTGACCACCACCTTTTGGGCGTAGCCCTTGTCTACATAGGTCTTGAATTTGGTATAGGTGGCTTCCTGAGCAGGTGTGGCGCCGCCCATGAGCGCGTCGCCTCCGCCGGTGAAGAAGAGTACGGCGAGGGCGATGATGATGACCGTGTAGAGCCAGTTCATATTGAACTTCGGCATCTTGGGCTGGTTGTTGTCAGGTTGTTGGTTGCTGTTGTTGCTCATATCTTTCTTTCTTCTTGGGCCGGCGGGCGTATGCCGGCCTTGGCATGGATTAGTCGATGTTGGGGACGTGTGTCAGTTTGGCGTCCTGCCAAAGATTTTCGAGATCGTAGTACTGGCGTGTCTCGGGCAGGAAGATGTGTACCAGTACGTCGGAGTAGTCCATGGCGACCCATTGGCTGAGGCCGAGTCCCACGACGTGGGTGGGCTTCTCGCCGAGTTCTTCGCGGGCCATGTCGCCCACTGACTCGCAGATGGCCTCTACCTGTGCGGGCGAGTTGCCCTGGCAGATGATGAAGTAGTTGGCCACGGCGCCGTCGAGACCGCTGAGGTCGGCGATGGTGATGTCCTGTCCTTTCTTTTCCTGTATACCTTTGGTGATGACTTCTACCAGTTTGTTGTTCTTTTCCATTCAGTCTTTTGCTTGTGGTTTTGTTGCTTTTTCTTTGTTATTTAGCCTTTTTATTCAATGTACAAAGATACAGTGAATTATCCGAAAAACGCCGGATTGCCGTTTACAATTTGGTTTTTTTAGAGAATGTGTATATCGCATGGCTTACCGCGCGTAGTGGGCCGTTGTCTTGTGTCTTGCAAAAACCGTACCGCTTTTTCTCCTTCCTTGTTTTGACAAGTTGGCAATTTCTGTTGCTTTTCTGATTTTTTGCGATATCTTGGGGTTTCTTGCATTGATAATCCGGAATTTGCTCTTGAAAATGCAATGTTTTTGAAAAAAAACGCCAAAAATGTTTGGTGTTCGGGAAAAGATGATTACCTTTGCATCGCAATTCCGAAAAGAGTTGCCTGCTTATTGGGATATGGTGTAATGGTAACACTACAGATTCTGGTCCTGTCATTCTTGGTTCGAGTCCGAGTATCCCAACAAGAACAAAGCATTGGCCACGAGGCTGATGCTTTTTTGTATCCCTACGTTTTTTTATCTGATTTTATTGGTGTCCGGTAAAAATATCACAACTTGCGAGTCCCGTAGGGACGACAGACTATAGCGTA
>CAVFEZ010000043.1:0-25872 GCA_963621665.1 Akkermansia muciniphila
ACTCAACACCTTATGCAAAAACAAAAAAGCGGAGCAAAATTTTCATATACAACGAAAAACTATTATCTTTGCAAACCCTTAGACAAGGATAATACATAAATACAATAAAAACATGACAAAAGCAGATATCATCAACCAAATTGCTGACAATACAGGCTTACAAAGAAAAGACGTAAGCGTAGTCATTGAAAGTTTTATGGAAACTGTAAAAGGCAGCCTTTTGGAAAACAGAGAAAATGTCTACCTGCGCGGATTTGGAAGTTTTATTATTAAGCATCGTGCTGCAAAAACCGCAAGAAACATACTGAAGAAGACCACAATGAGAATCGAGGCTCACGATCTTCCTAGTTTCAAACCGGCGAAATGTTTTGTCGAGCAGATGAAATCAGCAACAAAATAAACGTGCGTACAAAACGCACCATTCCAAAACAGAATATCACATTCACAAATAATCACAAATTTTTAAAACTATGCCAAACGGAAAGAAGAAAAAGGGACACAAGATGGCTACCCACAAGCGCAAAAAGAGATTGCGCAAGAACAGACATAAGAGCAAGTAAGCGGCTTGGGCCACTTCATATTTATGCTCTGTTCCAAATGAGGGCGCGCCACGAATGCTTCCCCAAGGAGCAAGAATGGTCGCCCTCGTTTTTTTTCCATTGATTTCAACAGGAAATACTCTGAACAGAAACTATATCCTTCAAAACTGAGTTTCTTACCGCCATGTAGATTTCAACAATAAGAAACATATGCTTTTGAAGGGAATACGCGAACTTAAATTATAGAAGAGAAATGACTAGCGAAGTTATCATAGATGTCCAACAGAAAGAAATCTCAATCGCACTGCTCGAGGACAAGAGATTGGTAGAATACCAGAATGAGCCCCGATCAGCATCTTTTTCTGTCGGAAACATCTACATAGCAAAAGTAAAGAAACTGATGCCCGGACTCAATGCAAGCTTCGTCGATGTCGGTTTCGAGCGTGACGCCTTTCTCCACTATCTTGATTTAGGCAATCAATTCAATTCTTATCAGAAATACCTCAAACAGGTACAAAGCGACAGACGCCGACTGTATCCATTCTCAAAATCAGTACGTCTCCCAGACTTAAAAAAAGACGGTAGCATACAAAACACCTTGAACATTGGAGATGAGGTATTGGTGCAGATTGTAAAAGAGCCCATATCGACCAAGGGACCGAGACTTACCGGAGAACTTAGTTTTGCCGGAAGATATTTAGTATTGATACCCTTCGGAGACAAGGTTTCCGTTTCATCCAAAATTAAAAGCGGTGAGGAAAGAGCACGCCTAAAGCAACTCATCAACAGTATCAAGCCGAAAAACTGCGGAGTTATCGTCCGCACTGTTGCAGAAGGGAAGCGAGTGGCTGAACTTGACCAAGAATTAAAAATACTGTTCAAGCGATGGGAAGACGCCCTCGTAAAAGTACAGAAAACCCAGAAGCGCCCGCAGCTGATTTTCGAAGAGACGGGCAGAGCAGTTGCCTTGATACGAGATTTGTTCAACCCTACATACGAAAATATATACGTCAACGACGAGAGTGTGTACAAAGAGGTGAAACATTATGTTTCACTCATAGCTCCAGAAAAAGCAGACATCGTAAAACTATATACGGGGAAGGTACCTATTTTTGACAATTTCAATGTCACAAAACAGATAAAATCGAGCTTTGGAAAAACCGTCAACTACAGACACGGAGCCTACCTCATCATTGAGCACACTGAAGCATTACATGTAGTTGATGTCAACAGTGGCAACCGCTCGCACTCTGACAATGGTCAGGAAGCCAATGCTTTGGACGTCAATCTAGGAGCCGCAGACGAACTTGCAAGACAATTAAGGTTGCGCGATATGGGAGGCATTATTGTCGTTGACTTCATCGACATGAACTTGGCTGAAGACAGACAATTGTTGTACGAACGTATGTGTAAAAACATGCAGAACGACCGTGCCCGCCACAATATACTGCCATTGAGCAAATTTGGTCTGATGCAAATAACCCGCCAGCGCGTACGCCCCGCAATGGACGTGAATGTGGAAGAAAATTGCCCCACCTGTTTTGGCAAAGGGAAGATTAAATCAAGCATTCTTTTTACAGACCAGCTGGAAAGGAAAATCGACCGATTGGTCAACAAAATAGGCATCAAGACATTTTATCTCCATGTCCATCCGTACGTGGCAGCCTTCATCAACAAAGGCTTCATTTCATTGAAACGAAAATGGCAAATGAAATACGGATGGGGAGTTCATGTCATCCCCTCCCAAAAATTGGCATTCTTGCAATATGAATTTTACGACAGTAAAAAACAATTCATAGACATGAAAGAGGAAATCGAGACAAAGTAAAAGACGAACTTTGTACGATTGGCCAACAAATGTAAGACAAATAAAGTAAGGCAAACAAAAGTTATATCCAATTTTGTTTGCCCTACTTTATTTTTTGCTTTTATTGTTCCGAGAATTGCCGTATACGCTGTTCCTCTGACAATTTGCATACAAGAAGTGTACCGTCCTTTTCAGCCACGATACAATTATCAAGTCCCTGCACAACGACTCTTTTTTCTTGGGTTGTATGTATGATGCAATTATGGGTATCGTACACCTGGACATTGTTTCCAATGATACCATTCCCATACAGGTCTTTTTTTACCTGTCCCAAAAGGGACCCCCATGATCCCAAATCGCTCCATCCGAAATTTGCGGGACACACAAAGATTTCCTCCGCCTTTTCCATAATCGCATAATCGACAGAGATATTCTCACACTCCGGGTATTGGGTGTCAACCAAATCACGTTCTTGAGGGGTGCCGTAAATCTGCAACATTCCTTCAAACACCTTGCTTATAGAAGGACAATATACACGAAAAGCGTTGACTATCGTACTGACACTCCATATAAAAATACCCGCATTCCAAAAATAATTGTTCTGACGGATATACTCCATTGCGGTTTCCAGATTTGGTTTCTCCTTAAAAGCATCGATTCGATATATTTCCTTATTTCTAGGAGAACTGGTGCTCAAGTCCGCCTTAATGTAACCGTAACCTGTTTCAGGACGATTAGGAGTCATTCCTAATGTCACAATGGCATCCGTTTCAGCAGTGAACTTCATACACGACTTCACGACACGCCGGAACTCTTGCGTATCCATGACAATATGGTCACTGGGTGTAACAACAACATTGGCTTTGGGATCTTTCGCCTTAATACGCCAACTGGCATAAGCAATACAAGGTGCGGTATTGCGTCGACACGGTTCCAACAAAATGTTTTCCGGTGGCACATCGGGCAACTGTATTCTTACAATATCGGAATACTTTTTATTGGTAACCACCCAAAAATTCTCAGGGGGACAAATACCCGAAAACCTATCATAAGTAAGTTGCAGCAAAGACCGGCCGACACCGAGGATGTCAATAAACTGTTTGGGATTATCCACAGTACTCATCGGCCAAAAACGGCTTCCTATGCCGCCAGCCATTATAACGATATGGTTGCTCATTACATTCATATAAGTATCAATGACAAATTTGTTGGTTTACAACAGAGCATGGCCAATGCATAAAAACATCATACCAATAGCACAAAGATAATCATAAAATTTATAAATGCCACAGCGAGATGAGAAAAATGTTCCAAATGCGATGTAATTTATCCGGATTTTATACCTACCTTTGTTCTTAGGTTTGAGACATTGTGCAAGTTTTCAGCAGCACTTTCATCAATCTAGTTTCAGCCTTGCCCAGACATTTGGATTAAAATGGTGCATATCATAACAAGTCTGCCAACAAACCACAACAAAAACGCCAATGAAGAAAATCAGAGCAGCTGTCGTAGGATACGGAAATATCGGGAAGTACACCGTACAAGCTCTTGAGACAGCACCCGACTTCGAAATCGCGGGAATAGTACGCCGAAACGGAGCAGAAAACAAGCCCATAGAACTGACCTATTACGATGTTGTCAAAGACATCACAGAGCTCAAAGATGTCGATGTCGCAATACTTGCAACACCAACAAGAAGCTGCAAAGAATACGCCCAAAAGATACTGCCGCTCGGTATCAACACTGTAGACAGTTTTGACATCCACACATCCATTCTTGAATACAGAGAAGCACTCGCGCCAATCTGCAAAGCAAACAAAGCTGTTTCCATTATTGCAGCCGGATGGGACCCCGGTTCTGACTCCATTGTAAGAGCCCTCATGGAAAGTCTTGCGCCAAAGGGACTGAGTTATACCAACTTTGGTCCCGGTATGTCAATGGGACACTCGGTATGCGTAAAATCAAAAGACGGAGTAAAGAATGCACTGTCCGTGACCATTCCAAAAGGCGAAGGTCTACACCGCCGCATGGTATATGTTGAATTGGAAGAAAATGCAAAACTGGAAGACGTAGAAAAGGCCATCAAATCTGACCCCTACTTCGCAAATGACGAAACACATGTATTCGAAGTTTCTTCCGTCGATGACGTAAGGGACATGGGACATGGTGTCAACCTTGTACGCAAGGGAGTCAGCGGCCAGACCCAAAACCAACGTATGGAATTCAACATGAGCATTAACAATCCGGCACTGACAGGACAAGTGTTGGTCAATGTAGCAAGAGCGTCCATGCGTCAACAACCGGGATGCTATACAATGATTGAAATTCCCGTCATTGACATGCTCGCAGGAAACCGGGAAGAAAACATCAGCAATTTGGTATAGGTGACGGTAAAGCACAAATTTCGGCACACTTTGTCGATGTGTACAAATTTGTTCGCCACCATCAGACAACTAAAGCGAAACAGAATGACGGCCACCAATCCAAGCAACAAGTGTGGCCGTCATCAATTGTTTCCCTATCATCACAATAAAGCAATGGTGCTACATTGCTTACAAACATACAAATTTAAATGAACATACGATGAAAAAATCTACTATGGCGAGCGCACTCATCTGCACTCTATTGGTCGTCTTTATGGCAAGCGCTATGCCAAGCAAAAACGCAATCAAGAAGAAAGGCAATACCTATATTGTCAATACGACAAGCATCACAAAAAAAATACACGGTTATGCCGGAGCGACCCCGCTAAACATCTATATTACAAACAATAAGATAACAAGAATAGAAACACTCCCCAACCAAGAATCCCCCCAATTCTTTGAGCGGGCAAGAACGCTACTTGACAAATTTGTCGGCAAAAACATTGCGGAAGTTCCATCCATGCAAGTAGACGCCGTCAGTGGAGCGACCTACTCATCCCAAGCATTGATTAAGACAGTAAAGGGCGGCGTCAAATATTTTCAAACCAACAAATAATTCCGTAACATATGAAAAGACATCTGTCAACTGTTTATCTCGCCGGGGCATGCATTGCAGCCTATTCTTTCTCCCCAAAATGCAGTATGCCTATTACCGTAACTGCGCCTGATACGGAAGATGAAGAAATTGTCCTGCATGAGACTTTTGACAAATGTTCAGGAACAGGAGGTAACGATGGGCGATGGAGTGGAAACGTCGCCTCGTCGACATTCAGTCCCGATATAGACGGATGGAGCAGCTATAAATGTTATGGAGGGAACCATTGCGCCCGTTTCGGGACAGGAATATGCAGCATAGAAGCACCGGCTTTCTATTTGAACGGCAGTGCTACTGCTATTTTCCGTGTTGCCCCTTGGGCAACGAGCAAAGACAAGTCCATTGACATATACTTCAATGGCGAGATGTTAGGCGTATACGAACTGGAAGCTGAAAAATGGACCGACATAACCTTGTCCGTGCAAGCGACGGGGACAAATCAGTTTGAAATCATATCTGGCGGCCGACTCTTCATTGACGATCTGAAAATATCGTCAACTACAGCCAGTTCAATCCGGGATATACATAGGAATACCGCAGACGGGCCAATTTATAGTATCGACGGTAAGTTTATAGGAAAGAACAAAGCGGACCTACCAAAAGGAGTATATATCATCAACCATAAAAAAGTCATCATCTCCCGCTGAACCAAGTGGTATGCCGTTAATATTTTTGAAAACCATCTACGCCAAACGAAATCTGTTTACGCTTTTTATTAACTTTGCATTATGAAAACAAAGAGAATATCCTGCACCTTGTTCACTTTTCTCATTGCGGTCATTTCAGTCTATGCGCAAGACGATTATGTACAATGCGAAGACACATGTTCTCACATACACGGCATTGACCTAAGCCACTATCAAGGCGAAGTTTTTTGGGAAGCGATTGGTGACAACTCAAAAATGGCCTACGTATACCTGAAGGCGACCGAAGGCGGAGACCGCATCGACTCCAAATACATTTCAAATATAGAGCTTGCACACAAATATGGTCTAAAAGTTGGATCTTACCATTTTTTCAGACCCAAAACAGAACTGAGCAAACAGTTGTCAAACTTCATGGACCAATGCAAGCCGCACGACCAGGATCTCATTCCTATGATTGACGTGGAAACAAAAGGCGGCCTGTCTACAGACGACTTTTGTGATTCTCTCCTCACTTTCCTGCAAATGGTAGAGAAAGCATACAAGCAAAAGCCTTTATTGTATACCGGGACTAATTTCTACAACAAATACCTACAAGGGAAACTTGATGGCTACAAACTTATGATTGCACAATACAGTTCGCGCGAGCCCGTCCTTTCAGACGAACGTGACATTCTTATGTGGCAATATACAGGAAAAGGACACATTGACGGGATTAACGGCTACGTAGACAAAAGTCGGTTTATGGGCAAACACGGACTTAGAGAAATAAGATTCCGTCATCATTGAAAAATAATACGCGACTGAAAAAAACGAAAATACAATGGCAATAATAAAATGCCCTGAGTGTGGGCACGAAATCAGCGACAAAGCCCCTTTCTGCCCTTCGTGCGGTGTAGCCATCGCCAACCACCTTACTACATGTGCGAAATGCGGGAAGATATTTTTCAAAAGCGAGACAGCATGTCCCGCCTGTCACCAGCTTGTAGATACAAACTCTAACAAGGGCATACAGACAGAAGACGTCCAAAGTGTACAACTCTCCGACAACGGCAGCAAGCGTCAGGATTCCATCCCGGACAAATTGTCAAAAGCTCCAAGTCTAACAAGCGAATCCGAAACAAGTGTAAAACGGTCTCACAACAACAGAATAATTATATTGAGCACTATTGCCATTGTTCTTGCCATCATTGCGACCGCAGCGGTTCTCATTCATTCCAAGGCAAATACTGACCGAGAGGAGGAAGCCTACATACATGCGATGAGCAGTTCGGACCCTGAGGAACTGCAGAATTATCTGAATGTATTTACAGACGCACCAGAGGCACATAGGGATTCCATCGAAAGTCATCTGATGGTTTTGAACCAAATGGACAAGGAATGGACAAATATCATGGTGAGTGGTTCACGCTCCGCAATTGAGGAATTCATCCAAACCCACCCGGAATCGCCACACAAGGCGGAGGCCGTACACAAATTGGATTCGATTGATTGGGCATCCGCTGTAGGACAGAACACCGTAGAAGCATATGAGGACTACATAAAGGAACATCCAACTGGCGAGCACTCAAGTGATGCAGACACGAAAATGAAATCACTGAATGCCAAGACCGTACAACCGGATGAAAAAGACATGGTATACAACGTCTTTCAAGGTTTCTTCCAATGTATAGAGAATAAGGACATCTCTTCTTTACCCTCAATAGTCAACCCACTGCTTACCTCATTTTTAGGAAAGCAAAACGCATCACGAAGCGATGTCGCCACGTTCATCAAGAAAATATACAAGAGCGACACGGTTGCAATGAAATGGAACATTCTCCCCGACTACACCATTGACAAAAAGGAAGTCGGTGAAAACAGTTACGAATACGAAATGGTCTTCTCTGCCACCCAGACAATAGAGCATACTGACGGGACGACAGAAGAGATTAAATACCGCATCAAATCAACAATCAACCCTAATGGGCTGATTTCAGAATTGAACATGACTAAAATCATAGAATAAACAAAACGACACAAGTCTGCCTATATTTATCATACCGAAACAAAAGGAGCCAAAGAATTTCGACGTACTAAAGTCGAAGTTCCTTGGCTCTTTTTTGTGCAGAAAACGGGCGACAAGCTACACGTTCGACTGTGATATTGACAATTCGTTTTTCAAGAAATGAGATGTAGATCCTTTCCCGCTTGCAACAACATCTTCTGGGGTTCCGGCCACAACAATTTGTCCACCCTCCCGTCCACCATTAGGCCCCATATCCACGATATAGTCAGCCAATTTTATCACGTCCAAATTATGTTCTATTACAACAACGGTATTTCCTCTGTCAACCAGTTTCTGCAGTACATCCATCAATATGCGTATATCTTCAAAATGGAGTCCTGTTGTCGGTTCGTCAAGTATATACAAAGTATTTCCGGTATCACGTTTACTGAGTTCTGTAGCCAATTTCACACGTTGGCTTTCGCCTCCCGACAATGTCGTTGACGGCTGACCAAGTCTGATATACCCCAAGCCCACATCTTGCATGGTTTTGATTTTATGTAGAATCGAAGGTACATTTTCGAAAAATTCTACGGCCTGATCAACTGTCATGTCCAACACATCTGCTATGCTCTTGCCCTTATACCTTACCTCAAGAGTTTCGCGATTATAGCGTTTCCCGTGACACGTTTCGCATGGAACCAATACATCCGGCAAGAAATTCATCTCAATGGTCTTATATCCATTTCCGCTACAGGTTTCACAACGTCCTCCCCGTACATTGAATGAGAAACGGCCAGGTTTGTATCCTCTTATCTTGGATTCCGGAAGAGCGACAAACAAGGAGCGTATATCCGAGAACACACCTGAATATGTGGCAGGATTTGACCGCGGAGTCCTCCCAAGCGGCGATTGGTCTACATTGACCACTTTATCCAAATGCTCTACTCCCTGCATAGAGGTGTACGGCATTGGCTTTTTCAGTGACCTGTAAAAATGTCGGCTCAATAGCGGATATAAAGTTTCGTTGACAAGTGTGGATTTTCCAGAGCCACTGACCCCAGTAACCACAACCAGACAACCAAGCGGCAAAGAGAAGTCCACGTTCTTCAGATTGTTTCCGGTAGCCCCACAAATAGTCAGACGATGTCCATTCCCTTTCCGACGCTGAACAGGAAGGGCAATATTCCGTATACCTGCAAGATATTCGCCTGTTACGGTATGTTCGCGGAGCATCTGCTGCGGAGTTCCTTGATATACTACTTCTCCACCTTCACTTCCTGCTTTTGGACCGATATCGACAATATAGTCAGCGGCCAACATCATATCCTTGTCATGTTCCACAACTATCACAGTATTTCCGATATCTCTCAGTTCCTTCAATGAGTGGATGAGCCGCTCATTGTCCCGTTGGTGAAGGCCTATACTGGGTTCGTCCAATATATAAAGGACATTGACCAGCTGCGATCCTATCTGCGTTGCCAGACGTATGCGTTGGCTTTCGCCGCCAGACAGCGAAGCAGACTGCCGATTAAGGGAAAGATAGTCAAGACCGACATCCAAGAGAAACTTCAACCGCGTCCTTATTTCCTTCAGAATTTCTTCAGCAATGTGCCGCTGACGGTCATCAAAGTCCTTATCTACATTATCCAGCCATTCATACAGTTGCTTGATGTCCATAGAAGCCAATTGCGATATGTTTTTGTCTCCTATCCGATAAGACAATGACTCCCTGTTGAGCCGTTGTCCGTGACATTCCGGGCATTCACATGTCGCCAAGAATTGGTCGGCCCATTTTTGCCCGCTGGCAGACTCGTCATTTTCCATAACCGTCCGCAGGTACTTGATGACGCCATCAAAAGCCAAGAAATAATCACTTGACGTATGCACAAGTTCTTTACTGATGCGTACATTTTCAAGAGACCCATACAAAACCTCATTCATTCCTTCTTCCGGAATTTCACAGATAGGGCTTTTCAGCGTACATCCATACCTTGACAGAATAGAGTCTATCTGCCAAAACACCATTTGATTCTTGTACTTTCCCAAAGGTACTATACCTCCGGCATATATGGAAAGGCTATCATCCGGAATGACCTTTTTCAGATCTATTTCATTTACCTGTCCCAACCCTTTGCATCGCGGGCACGCGCCTTCCGGAGAGTTGAACGAAAATATGTTTGGGGAAGGGTCCCTATAAGCCATCCCTGTTGTTGGGCACATCAGACGCTTCGAAAAATGTTTGGCTTCATTGGTCTCTTTGTCAAGAATCATAATCAAACCGTCTCCTTGCCGCATGGCAACAGAGATGGTCTTTCTCAACCGTTCATCATTGTCCTTAGACATAAGCAGTTTGTCGATGACCACCTCAATATTGTGGTTTTTGTAACGGTCGGTCTTCATTCCTCTTGTGATTTCCAACAGTTCGCCATCAACACGTACATACAGGAAACCTTTTCGGCGCAGGCTTTCAAACAATTCCCGATAGTGTCCTTTCCGTTGTCTGACAACAGGCGACAAGATAAAGATGCGATGCCCCATATAGTCAGACTTTATCATTTCAAGAATTCTTTCTTCTGTATATTTCACCATACGCTCACCGGTCGCATAACTGTATGCGACACTTGCACGCGCATACAAAAGTCGAAGATAGTCATATATCTCAGTCGTTGTTCCGACCGTTGAACGCGGGTTTTTGTTCGTCGTCTTCTGTTCTATACTAATGACGGGACTCAATCCTGTTATTTTGTCAACATCAGGACGTTCCATTTCCCCGAGAAAATTTCTCGCATAAGCAGAAAATGTTTCTATATACCGTCTCTGTCCCTCTGCATAAATCGTATCAAAAGCCAAAGAAGATTTGCCGGAACCGCTTAGCCCTGTTATTACCGTAAGGCTATGACGTGGTATTACCACGTCAATATTCTTGAGATTGTGGACACGCGCCCCCCAAACATTTATATTGTCATCCTGCATAGTCATTCTACATTGTTTTCCGTTCACTGATTGCTGGTTGTTCCTTCCGTATATCCTCTAAGCAAATTTACATCCCTCTTGATATTGAATTTGCGGCCGTCGGCACCCTTAGCCTTTACTTGCACGAAATAAACACCTTGTTTGACATCATGCCCATTGTATTTTCCATCCCAGCCACCAGCAGGATCAGTCCATTCATAAAGTTTCTGTCCCCATCGGTTGTAGATAGCAGCATGAAATTCGACAATGCTCTGATAGCCGGATTTGGCTTTGTACACATCGTTGATTCCATCACCATTCGGAGAGAAAGCATTAGGCATTTCGAGTTTGCTTTCAGAGATCGATACGACAATAGGCCCAGTCTCATTCCAATAATCCTCGGTATAAGCCACAGTATCATTGCCATGAACGAATACTGCATACAAAACAATTCGATGAGATCCAGCTTGGGTAAATGTGTACTCCGTATTTTCCTCATACCTTATAAGATAGGGCGTACTCTCACTGTCTTTGGTAAATCTCCATTCATAATGCGCCGTCCATCCTCCCACATTTGCCGGATTGGCAGCAAAACGTGCCTGTAACGGAGCAGAACCCGAATAGCTGGTTTCCACAGTTTCTCCTTCATCTGTGATGAATGTCGCTGTTGGAGATATAGAAGGATAATCGTTGTCTGCCATTGCAACACAACAAGAACAAAGGGCAGAAATAAAAAGTATTACAATCGTTTTCATTGGATAAACATATAAGGCGTGTTCTACCGGATATAACCGCACAAGTCTATTTTTACGGCCGCTTACACATAACGACCATTCCACATCCTTATGCAAAAGTACGTAATAAAGTTGGTATAACAAGGCTTTTTTGACAAAAGAGAAGTTCGGTCTCATTTTTTTTGCGTAAGTTTGCAAAAGAAAAAATATTTTCATAAGAAATATCACAACCGCAGAATATGGAAATCAAGAAATCGGAATTTACGACTTCATCTGCCACACTCAGCCAATGTCCCACTGATATCAGACCTGAATACGCCTTCATAGGAAGATCGAATGTCGGAAAATCGAGCCTTATCAATATGCTGTGCAATCACAAAGGATTGGCCAAGACATCAGCGACTCCAGGCAAGACATTGCTTATCAATCATTTCATTATCAACAACGAATGGTACCTCGTAGACCTTCCTGGCTACGGATTTGCAAAGCGGTCAAAAAGTGTCCAGAAAAAGTTGACACAGATGATCAATTCCTATATACTGCAACGCAAACAGCTTGTCAACGTCTTTGTGCTTATTGATCTTCGCCACGATCCAATGGCTGTAGACACAGATTTTATCAATTGGTTGGGAGAAAGCAGTATTCCTTTTGCCATCGTATTCACAAAAGCAGACAAACTGACCGCCGGGAAAGTCAAGAACAATGCCGTTTCCTGGATGAACAAGCTCAAAGAGACGTGGGAAGAGCTTCCGCCCTACTTCATTACCAGTTCAGAGACTAAATTAGGCCGCGAAGAACTCCTTACATATATAGAAGAGGTGAACAGCAGCCTTGCTGAGAACAAAGAATAACCGTTATTTTATGACGCCGTATTTAGACATTCAAAATCTGTCGAAAGCATTCGGAGCACACCGGTTGTTTCAAAACATCTCATTCTCCATTTCCGAAGGACAACATGTCGGACTGATAGCCAAGAACGGGACTGGAAAATCCACCTTACTATCCATCATTTCAGGACATGAAAGTCCAGACTCCGGAAGTATCATATTCAAGCGCAACCTCAAGGTCGGAATATTGGAGCAAACGCCACAGTTCGACCCAAAGGAGTCGGTTCTTGACGCATGTTTCAACCACCATGGCGAAGAAGAAAAGGTTTTGAGGGCCAAACAGGTTCTCACCCAACTTCGCATCAACGACCTCACCCAACCGATGGGACAGCTTAGCGGGGGCCAGCAGAAACGTGTTGCATTGGCCAATGTGCTCATTACAGAACCAGACCTGCTCATTCTTGATGAGCCGACCAACCACCTGGACCTTGAAATGATCGAATGGCTGGAAGGATATCTCAACAGAGGCAACAAAACACTGCTGATGGTCACACACGACCGATATTTCCTTGACAGGGTATGCAACGTCATTCTTGAACTTGACAACAATACCATCTACACCTACAACGGCAATTACGAGTACTACATAGACAAACGTCAAGCACGACTTGACAACGCAAAAGCAGAGATAGCAAAGGCCAACAATCTGTATCGCAAAGAATTGGAGTGGATGCGACGTATGCCACAGGCTCGCGGCCACAAGGCACGTTACCGGGAGGATGCATTCTACGAACTGGAAGCGAAAGCCAGACAGCGTATCGAAGAGAGACAAATCCGCCTAAAATCAAAAAACGTATACATCGGTTCAAAAATATTCGAATGCCAATATGTTTCAAAAAAATGGGATGACAAGAACATCATCCTAAAAGACTTTTACTACAATTTCAGCAGATATGAGAAGATGGGAATTGTGGGAAGCAATGGTGCGGGAAAGTCTACCTTCATCAAACTTCTATTAGGCATCGAGCAGCCGGATGCTGGGAAATTCGATATCGGCGAAACCGTCAAATTCGGTTATTTTTCGCAAGAAGGAATGGCTTTCGACGAACAGCAGAAGGTGATCGATGTGATAACCGCCATCGCCGACTACATAGACATGGGTGGCGGAAGCCATATCACCGCAAGCCAATTGCTACAACAGTTTTTGTTCACCCCAGAACAGCAGCACGACTTTGTCTACAAATTGAGCGGCGGAGAACGCAGGAAACTGTACTTGTGCACGGTACTTATGCGCAACCCGAACTTTCTTGTATTGGACGAGCCTACCAACGACCTTGACATTCCTACGCTGCAAGTGCTTGAAGAGTATCTGCAGGACTTTCCCGGTTGTGTCATCATCGTCAGCCACGACCGCTACTTTATGGACAAGATTGTTGACCACTTGCTTGTTTTCAAAGGAATGGGAGAAGTCAAGGACTTTCCTGGCAACTACACCCAATACCGCGATTGGCAAAAGTTGGTAAGCAACAGCGCAGAAAAACCACAAAGCGCTGACAGCAAACGCGAAAAAAAGAATTACCGCAATGACCAACGTCGTAAAATGACATTCAAAGAAAAACGGGAATTCGAACAATTGGAGAAAGACATCGCATCGCTCGAAGAAGAGCAAAAGCAGATAGAGGAAGAATTATGCAGCGGAACACTTAGCGTCGACATGTTGACAGAAAAAAGCAAACGGCTCCCTGCCATCAAAGAAGAACTCGACGAGAAAAGCATGAGATGGCTGGAACTTTCCGAGATTGAAGGGTAACGTAACACGCTGAAGGGCAATACAATGTCATTGTATTGCCCTTCAGCGTGTTTACACATGCCTATAAGAATCCGACCAAATTCGTCAAAAAGGAAGCCCCACTGCAAAATGCACTGACAGATCACGACCGAATGAAGGGTGAATGATTGGGAAATGCTCCTTATTTGTTTCATAGGCAGGATTAACCGCCTTCATACCACAATCGAGTCGTAAAACAAAGTAGTCAAGATTGAGCCGCAACCCCAATCCATAAGATGCGGCCAACTGCTTGTAAAATTCATTTATTTTGAATTGTCCGCCCGGCTGATCGTCATATTTACGCAATGTCCATATATTTCCTGCATCTATAAATACGGCACCATTGAATTTCCAAAACAGAAACGTTCTGTACTCCATATTAAAGTCCAGCTTCATATCACCCGTCTGATTGATGAAATCGATGCGGCCGTCTGTTCCCTTGAATTTTCCAGGTCCTAATTCCCGGACATTCCACCCTCTCACAGAATTGGCCCCGCCTGAGAAATACCGTTTTTCAAAAGGAAGGATACGACTGTTCCCATAAGGATACGCCACTCCGAAATTGAAATGAAAAGCCAACGCATTCTTCGGATCAAAGGACACGAGACGCGAATAATCAAAATCGGCCTTCACATATTGGGCAAAGGCGATATTAAACAAAGTATACTGTCCGTCACTATTCTTTCCCAGTTTGGCAGCATGTGCTATCAGATTGAGAAAATTTCCTCCCAACTCGATATTGGCCTTCAACGCCTGTTTTCCATTGTTGTAGGTAATAGAAGCGCCTGTCTTCATAATAAAAAGGTCTTCGTAATTATACCGTAGGATAGCGTTCCGGGTCGTAGCGTTATCAAGATAGTCATTCTTGAACGACTCGGAAATCCACGGCATATGGACGTAATTCATGTCGACAAGATCCAGACGATAGTGCGAATGATGATGGGGTTCACTCCAACGGTATCGCCATGCTCCAGTCAAGACTCTCCGATGAAATTCCGGTCTATTCTGCAAATTGTAACTGAAAAGCAATTCAGAACGTGCATTGCTCCTACGCCGGAAGGATCTCGACAAGAACGGGGCTATGATACGCGGAAATGTCAATTTCGTCTCTACATTATACTCCTCGTAATTCTGGTTCAGATACCCCTCAAGCCCCTTGATTGCCTCAAAAGCGGCACGGACCTGGATACTCAGCAGTTCACTTCCGCGAAACAGGTTCCTGTTTTCATAAGTCAGCGAAGCGGCTGCACCAAGATCACCTGCAGTATTGGTACCTTCGGGTTGAAAAGAGAGGGTGCTGGGTTTGTTGGTACTGATTTGTATTTTACAATCAAGCAATGCGGTATCGGCCAATTCCTCAAAATGTATATTTGTAAAACGGACGGCTTGCAATTTTGCGAAATTATTGTATGTATTCTGCAAAGCGGCTGCACTGAACGGTTGTCCTTCCTTTATCGCCGTGTTGTTCTCAAGCACCCTTCTGCGCAAATGTATTCTTGCACTGTCTCCGCCCAAGTATTGAATGTTCCGCACGACATACCGAGGATGATTGCGTTCCACACTATTGTTGCTGGGTTTGTATTTAGCCAACTTTACAACAAGGTTAACAGTATTGTTGCCTTGACAAGAATCGGCATCAAACTTGATAAAATCTTTATTGAAGCGGAAATATCCGTTATTTGTCAATATTTGCGTGATACGCTTGCGCTCTCCCTCCAGATTGTCGATGGAAAAGCGCATGCCCTTCTTCAGACAGTCCTTTTCCCAATGGTTTTCACGCAACACATCATTGACCAAAGAATCGGCAATGGCATATCTTACAACACCGAGACTATAGGGTACACCCGCATTTATAATATAGGTAACTGTCGCCGTCCGGTCATTGATCGTCAAGTTGTAATGCGTCGTGGCATTCAGATAGCCCATATTCTGTAACGCCTCACTCAGATTACTTGACGACTTGGCAGCGAGCACGGAATCATAGACCACAGGTGCCTCACCCATACGACGTAACGTACGGTTAATCCACTTTGTCGAGTCACGTCCTGACATATCGTATATGCCAAGAGGTATCTTAAACAAGGAAAACCATTTGGAATTCGCCTTTTGCCGCACATAGGGTTCAAGCGAGGAAGAAGAGACGTTTTTATCGTCACAATGTATCTCAACACGTTTCAACAGGTAGCCGCCATCCGGAATAAACTTGGAAGACGAACAGGACATCAATCCAAGCACTACAAGGACAACAACCACAAGGCTACAATAGCGACTTTTGCGTTGACGGTTGGGCAAATTAATAATATCCAATATGTTTTAATTTATTTGCAAAGTTACGAATTTAATGGATTAATATTGTAACTTTGTACATAAAATGACGTAAGATGCTCAGCAAAAACAAGATAAAAACCATACGAGCACTAGAACTGAAAAAGAACCGCCAAGCAACAGGATTGTTTGTCGCGGAAGGGCCCAAAGTCGTACACGACCTACTGGAAGTCGTGCACGCAAAGATATTGTTGGCAACACAAGAATGGCTATGCCACAACCGCACATCCGCCCTCGCAGACGAAATCATAGAAGTAAGCGAAGAGGAACTGCGCAAAGCAAGTTTTCTGCAACACCCCCAACATGTCATGGCCGTGTTTCCCCAAAACGGAATTAGGCACAATGAGATTCCGCTGCAAGATACATTGTCCCTATTTCTTGACGGTGTACAAGATCCCGGCAACCTCGGGACCATACTAAGAATAGCAGACTGGTTTGGCATAACGAACATAGTCTGCAGCCCGGACACAGCAGATGTTTACAATCCCAAAGTAGTACAGGCGACGATGGGAAGCATCGCACGCATTCATACCACCTATGCAGAATTGCCAGAGATACTATCCAAGTTACCGTCTGATTTTCCGGTCTATGGCACACTGCTTGACGGAGACAATATTTATTCCCAACAACTGACTTCCAATGGCATCATTGTCATGGGAAATGAGGGGAATGGCATTTCTCCCGCCGTCAGAAACAAAGTAAACCGAAGATTGCGCATACCCAATTTCCCGCCAGACAGACCCACAGCAGACAGCCTCAACGTAGCCGTAGCAACAGCCATCGTATGTTCCGAGTTCAGAAGAAACATGAAATACTGAATCACCGATACGGCAGAACATCAACAGTCACTGTAAAAACCCAAGAAGAACAATGGAAGACGAACTTTATAACAAGGAGCGCAGTACGACGAGTTGCCTACGCGCTGCATTTGACTATTACAGCAAGAACGCGACAAAGATACTCCGCAGAACATGGATTGCGGCTCTCATATCAGCAATATTGGCCAACATTCCCACAGGACTTCTGTCAAGCCCCGACCTTACAACTATGTCGCCTCACAAACTGTTGACATTTGTCTGTATCGCCTCCGTGTCTTTTGTCATGTCCATACTCATGTACATCCTACTCCGTGCCAAAATATATGGAATACTCAATGGGCAGTCAACAAAGAAAAACTATATTCGAAATCTGACCGTCATTCTCCTGACCGCCGTTCTGATAGGGATGTGCGTGCTATGCAGCTTTGGATTTTCATACGCTTGTAGCACATTGACCCATGGACTTTTGGAAGGTCACGCTTCAGCACCGACCCTCATCAAGTGCTTGACAGGAATCGTATTTTTCATACTCATTGCCATCGTTCTGCCTTTCTCATTCGCCAATTCCCAGTACCTCATAGATCCGGAAGTATCATTCTCACATATTTTCCGCAAAGCATACAAGACAGGATGGAAGAATTGGGGATACCTTTTCTCCATTATATTTGTTAGCGCTATTCTGACAACCATAGCCTATTGCATCGTGTTCGGCCCATCAATAGTATTGTTTCTTGCCAGCGACCTCAATCTGTACGGCATCGCATTAGGCGACACAAACAGTCTGCCAGCATACTTTCCCATATTGGCATTCTTTATGACGACATTGTCAAGTCTGATTTTCGAATACATCGACATATGGCTGATACTGGTATTTTACTACACGTGCGGGCACATACAAACCCGTCAAAAGCGCAAACAAGCAGACACCCAAAAGTAAGTCCACCGACCCATACACGACTCTGTTTTCTCCTATTTGTACAAAAGCCTTGTAGCAACACTACAAAGGCCTTGTAGTGACCGTACAAAGGCCTTGTAGCAACAGTACAAAGGCCTTGTAGCAACAGTACAAGGCCTTTGTACAAATCCACCGGGACAGCTCACCAAATCCGAAGCCCGTAGTTTGGCCGTTTCATGCAAAATATGTAATTTTGCAGTACAAGTACCTATGGCAACAGTCCGTTTTATCATTGATCCAAAGAAGGGAAGATAAAAGCTGCAATTGAAAGAGCCAAAGAACACATTCCACAAAACATAAAACAAGTACAACAAGATGGCACGAAAGAAACCGGAACGCAAACAGAAGAA
Organism: Akkermansia muciniphila; assembly: GCA_963621665.1. GTDB lineage: Bacteria > Bacteroidota > Bacteroidia > Bacteroidales > Bacteroidaceae > Prevotella. Next base: position 18,788 of record CAVFEZ010000043.1, read on the forward strand.
AACCCATGAGACGTTCGGCCTGAAAAATATACTGAACAGTAAAAAAACGGATTTTATCCTCGGAATAATACTCCTCGCATTTGCCATATATGCCATCATCGCCATGGTTTCTTTTATCCGTACAGGACAAGCAGACCAAAGTCTGTTGGAACAACTACGTCCCGGCGATTGGAGCAACAACGAGCGAATATTCCAAAACTACGGACGAAGCACAGGAGCAATCATCAGTTATGTGCTGATAAAAGAATGTTTCGGATTGCCTGCATTCATCATTCCATTGTTTTTCGCCGTTGCCGGCCTCAAACTGATGAGGATTTACACCATCAATCTGACGAAATGGTTTTTCTATATGACATTCGTCATGTTTTGGACATCTGTGGCTTTTGCCAAATTTCTCGCCCCTATCATGTCCGACTCCATATACAATCCTGGCGGAGACCATGGACTTTTCTGCGTTCAGCGCTTGGAAAACGTCATAGGACCTCCGGGACTGATCGGAATATTGCTGCTTACCGGCATTATCTTTATGGTCATTGTGAGTTCACACACGATGAGCGTCATCCAAAAATCTATGAATCCCGTCAAATATTTGACCAACAAGATAAAGGTGACCATCACTACCCCACAAGGGACAGAAGAAGACGACAGTCCATCAGACGATACATCTACACCGGACTATCCGAATGACACTGACGAGCCCGAAAGCCCTCAACCCGAAACGACCATCGATATGGGTACAGTGGTGCTGGATGCGCCCACTGAAACACCGGCCAAAAAGGTCAAAGAACCTTCCGAAAGCCAACTTAAAGTGTCAGTAATGCGAGAAGACGACAAATCGGACAGCAAGACTGTGGCTGAAGAGTCGGATATCCATACACCTATAAATCCCAAAGAGCCCTACACAAGGTACAAATATCCTACACTTGACCTGCTCAAAAAATATGACAACGACAGCAAACCTATCGTTGACATGGAAGAGATAAAAGCCAACAACGAGCAGATTGTCAAAGTGTTGAAAAGTTTCGGCATAGATATACGCGAGATAAAAGCGACCATCGGCCCCACTATCACACTCTACGAGATCACCCCGGCACCGGGTGTAAAAATATCAAGAATACGAAATCTGGAAGACGATATTGCCCTGAGCCTCCGCGCACTGGGCATACGTATCATTGCACCTATACCAGGAAAAGGTACTATCGGTATTGAGGTACCCAACCGCAAGCCAAAAATCGTTTCGATGGAAAGCATTCTCAACACCCGGAAATTCCAGGAGACGAAATATGACCTTCCCGTTGCTATCGGAAAAACGATAACCAACGAGGTATACATGGTAGACTTGGCCAAAATTCCCCACCTGCTTGTCGCCGGAGCCACAGGACAGGGAAAATCTGTCGGTCTGAACGCCATCATCACATCATTGCTCTACAAGAAGCACCCCAACGAACTGAAATTTGTACTCATCGACCCGAAGAAGGTGGAATTCAGTGTTTACCTTCCTATTGCCGAGCATTTCATGGCCTCATTGCCAGAAAATGACGAGGAGCCCATCATCACTGATGTCACCAAGGTAGTACGCACCCTCAAGAGCCTTTGTACACTGATGGACCACAGATACGACTTGCTCAAAATGGCCGGAGTCCGCAACGTGAAAGAATACAACGAAAAGTTTGTCAACCACAAACTCGACCTGACCAAGGGGCACGACTACATGCCATACATCGTTGTCGTCATTGACGAGTTCGGCGACCTCATCATGACAGCAGGAAAAGAAGTGGAAAGTCCTATTGCCCGTATCGCCCAATTGGCCCGTGCCGTCGGTATACACATGGTTATCGCAACGCAACGTCCGACCACAAGCATCATTACCGGTAACATAAAAGCCAACTTCCCTGGCCGTATGGCTTTCAAGGTCAGTGCAATGATTGACTCCCGCACGATTTTGGACCGTGCAGGCGCCAACCAATTGATAGGACGCGGCGACATGCTCATCCTCAACGGCAAGGAGCCTGATCCTGTACGTGTACAGTGCGCCTTTGTTGACACCCCTGAGGTAGAGGCAATCAACGATTACATCAGTCACCAGCCCGGGCCGATGGAACCAATGGAACTGCCAGAGCCTGCCGGGGATGACAATGGTGGAAATACCTCATCGACAGGAGGGGCAAATGGTGATATGGGAACCCTCGATCCTCTGTTTGAAGAAGCGGCCCGCTCTATCGTCACGACCCAACAAGGCAGCACCAGTATGGTACAACGTCGTTTTTCAATAGGCTACAATAGGGCCGGCCGACTCATGGACCAGCTTGAGCAAGCCGGCATCGTAGGGGCAGCTCATGGGGCCAAACCTCGTGAAGTCCTGATTGCCGACGAAACACAATTGGCAGCAATTCTGCAACAGATGAGAAAATAAGGGGCTATAAAAACCGTCACTAAAACCACAAAAGAAGACAAACACAATGAGAAACATCATTTTGAGCATCATATTTGCGACGCTGTCCACTATAGGAGTTTGCGCCCAGAATGCAGCAAAAGCGAAATCGATTCTTGACAAGACAGCAAAGGTAGTAGGAAACAAAGGCGGAGCCTCCGCCAACTTCACATTGTCAACGGCAAAATCTGGCAGTGTCTCCGGAACGATATCCATCAAAGGAAACAAATTTCAGGCCCGCACCCCACAAATCATAGTATGGTACAACGGCAAAACCCAATGGACTTACACCAAGAAGAATGATGAGGTAAACGTCAGCACGCCCAATAAAGCCAGCCAAATGACAATGAACCCCTACACTTTTATCAACATCTACCGTTCCGGATATAACATGAGTCTGAAAACATCAGGCAAGACAAGCATTGTGCATCTCACTGCGCAAAACAAAAAAAATGGAATTGAGGAAATGTACATTTACGTATCCCCCACTTATACCCCATCGATGGTCAAATTAAGAAAGGGAAAAGAGTGGACAACCATATCCATTTCCAATTTCAAGACAAAAACGCTCGCCGACAATATTTTCACGTTCAACTCAAAAGAGTTTCCTTCTGCTGAAATAATAGACCTGAGGTAGTATCATTGGATGAAAAGACGTTTCCACATTCCTGCACGATGAACAGACTACAGATATACAAAGAACTGAGAAAACACCGGAAATTGGCAGAAAGCCGCAGCGTAAATTTCTCGCAAAACAAAATAGCAAAATACATTTTGTGGTTTGTGTCTTCTCTAATGGCCATCTACCTCATTTTCATCGCTATTATGCTTGCGTTGATTGCCAACAGCACAAGGACAATGACGCCAGTGGAATTCATTTGCGGAATAGCGCCGTTTCTTCTTGCATTTGATTTTGCCATTCGTTTTTCATTTCAACAGACACCGGCTCAAATGATAAAGCCATACGTGCTGCTACCCATCGGAAGATATGCCTGCATCAATACTTTTGTAGTAAGGTCGCTCTTCAACAGCAGCAATTTCGTCTGGTTTGCCATGCTGATACCCTACAGCATCATGGCCATTGTCTTCAGCCATGGCATAAGCGTTGCGGTACTGACAATGCTACTGTTTTTGTTTCTCTTTATGGCCAACAGCCAATGGTATGCCATTGTAAGAGCATTGGTCAACGACACAATGTGGTATTGGTTTCTACCAATTATTGTTTACATTGCCATATTTTCGCCCTCGCTCATACTTCATCCTGGAGATTTCGGACAGACGTTCGATTTGTATGCACAAATGGGCGCACGCCTGTCCAACGGCAACCCTACAGTTGTCCTTTCCGCAGCTGCAACAGTGCTGGCGACAGCACTCATCAACAGAAACATACAGTACGCCCACGTCATGCAAGAACTGGGGAAAGGAAATACCAGCAAATCCCCCCACTCTACCTTGCATTTCACATTCTTGGAGAGATACGGGGATATTGGGCAATACATACAGCTGGAAACAAAACTACTTCTTCGCAACAAGAATCCCCGAAAGATGTTCGTATTTGCGACCGCCATCATAGCCGTCTTCAGTATGACCACCACTTTCAGCGACATTTACGACAACACCTTCATGGCACATTTTCTGTGCATATACAATTTTCTTATCTACGGCGTGATGCTACTTACCCGGACAATGTGCTATGAGGGCAACTATATGGATTGTCTGATGACAAGAAAGGAAAACATTCTGACCTTGCTCAAAGCAAAGTACATCACATGCGCCATATTGCTGGGAATTCCGTTTCTCTTGACCCTACCCGCCGTCTTCGCCGGTAAATGGTCGTTTCTTATGCTTTTGTCATTTATGGTCTTTACTATGGGATTTCAATACTTCATTTTGTTCCAAATGGCGGTTTACAACAAGCAGACATCACCATTGAACACAAAATTCATCAGCAAGAGCAATATTGAAAACAATTACATGCAGTTGGTTGCAGAGTTGGCCAACTTTGCCATTCCCCTCATATTGGTATCACTCTTGCAAACATTTTTAAGCGAGACCTGTACATATATCATCATGATGCTCATAGGATGCGGTTTCGTAGCGACACACAACTTGTGGCTACGAAACATTTACGTACGCTTGATGAAAAGAAGATATGCCAATATGGAGGCATTCAGAGCATCCCGCTAACATCCCGAAGTATGGAGAGAACATCGTCGACACCCTTTGAGAGAGAAAAATCGATATCCATACCTTCAAATCGGGGATGCGAAATATGGTTCAGAAACGTCGCGATACGCTGTACCTCAGGAGCGACACGAACATAAAAGGGGACTCCAATACTCTTGTCCGCGTCCATATCAAGGAAACGTAGGGTATGCGATACATCAGCGTCCGTATAACCATCCAAAAGAAAAGCATCGACATAGTCTCTGTACTTTTCACACTGCGACTCCATCAGCTGAGGGTCACCGGAAACATACTTCGTGATTACTGTTTCCGGACAAATATCGGGAATAAGCGTTCTCCGAAGATTGCCCAACAATACTGTACTGACATCACCCTGAAATTGTATGCCGTCCAAATGAAACAGATGGATTCGCGCTACAATACTTTGAGCCATTTCACTGCCGAACACGCCAACCAGTAGAGGACGTTTGTCCCTACAAAGCGCATCCGCGTCATTATCAGAATGAATCCGAGGAGCTGCATCCGGCATACAACCGACACCTGTAGGTATTGTTTGAACACACTCAGGAGAACCAGAAATAAAATTCAAACAGACACAATGTACGCATCCGGAGTTCATAACTTCCGATACATCCTGCATATGCAGACCGCTAACCCTTATTCTCATAATAGTCTATAGAAATTTTAGAATACATCTGTGATTACAAACTTACAAAAAATCATTCAAAACCAACCAATTTGCCTCAAAAAATCCACGTTTCGCAACACGCCGGATTTCCATTGCGCCAAGCAGAGGAAAATATTTTCCCAAAAATGTAATAAAGGCCGATGCTCTACGTTCTATAAATAAAAAGAGAATTAGCCTATGAAGTATTTTACCACAGAAGAATCAAGGCCTTCCGAGCAGACCCTCAACATCATCCGCCAGATAGCCTACACCTACAGAGTGATAAAGAAGAACGGATACAACACATCATATTGCCTGAACTGAGCACAATAACAGATATGACAGACAATAATAAGATAATAATATCCCCCTCACTACTTTCAGCCAATTTTTCAGACTTGAAACATGACATCGAAATACTGAACCAAAGCGAAGCCGATTGGTTGCATTGCGATGTTATGGACGGTGTTTTCGTCCCCAATATTTCTTTTGGTTTTCCGGTTTTGAAATCAGTTACAAAATTATGCAAGATTCCCTTGGACGTGCATTTGATGATTGTGCAGCCCGAACGGTATATCAACCAAGTGGCAGACCTGGGAGCAAAAATAATGAATGTACACTACGAGGCATGCACACATCTGCACAGAACCCTACAGCAAATACATGAAGCAGGTATGATGTCTGGAGTTACACTAAATCCCTCCACCCCGGTTTCCCTTCTTGAAGATATCATCAATGATGTCGACCTCGTCATGCTGATGGGAGTAAACCCTGGATTTGGAGGCCAGCAATTCATTGAAAACACACTCACCAAAACAAAACGTCTAAAAAGGCTCATCAATCAGTCAGACGGAAAAAAACCGCTCATAGAGATTGACGGTGGAGTAAATGAAAAGACCGCCCCATTGCTTGTAGAAGCAGGAGCGGACGTCTTGGTGAGCGGAAATTATATTTTCAAATCCAAGAATCCCATACAAACAATAGCCCAACTAAAACAGTTATGAGCGAAGCATGGTGTCACGGACGTGACGCATACTTAAGATAATATCACACATATGCCAACTGCAACCCGATGCCGTGGCCTTTGGCCATTCGGCGAAGGTTGAGTATGGCGTATCGCATACGACCCAATGCGGTATTGATGCTTACATCTGTCATCTCGGCAATCTCCTTGAATGACAACTGCTGGTAATAACGCATAAAAACGACCTCACGCTGATTGGCAGGAAGATTGTCAAGAAGTTTGCGTACATCACGCAGCACCTGCTCATTCACATAGCGGTTCTCCACACTGCCAACCACATAATTATTGCTTATATTCGACAAATCATTATTTTGAGTCACTTCAATGATTTTTTCCGATTTCTGTTCACGATACCAGTCCATGACAACATTATGCGCAATGCGCATAATCCAAGCCCCAAACTTTCCGCTTGAGGTATAACGTCCTTCTTGCAACCTGGTAATCACTTTCACGAAAGTCTCCTGAAAGATATCATTGGCAGTATCCCGGTCCCGGACAATAAAGAGTATATAGGAAAACACTCTCGATTCGTTGCGTGACAACAACAAGTCAAAAGCATGGTTATTCCCATCGATATACGATAAGGCCAATTCTTCATCGGTCATATCCTTGAGGTTCTTCATTTATATATTGTTTTGTTTATGAAGTAGAATTTCTCGATAGGCGACACTTATTTTAGAGTTTTCATTACAAAGGTATATGTTTTTGACGGATAAGCCAAATTTTCAAATAAAAAAAGAGGTTGGCGCAGGATGCATCCAACCTCGGGACGATTT
>CAVFEZ010000044.1:0-24043 GCA_963621665.1 Akkermansia muciniphila
GGGTATTCGGACTCGAATACTGCAGTCTTCGGCCCCGAATACTCGAGTATGCAGGGCCGAAGACTGAAAAGAAGACCTCAAATGGCCTGCATCATTGTTTTCCTGTGGTACATTTCTCGGGCAAACAGAGGCAATAGGCTTGCCAAAATGCCGAAAATAGCGAGATAATCTGTAATTTTGCAGTTCCAAAACAAAATGAAGCATCTGTATCATCTTATATTATCACCTCCAGTTGGGCTTTACAAAGAAAGAATGCTTCTTATATAACATAGTAGAAAAAATCAAGAAAAACAAGAAACTGATGTTGTTGAAATTTTTTATGACCTGCAACAAAATCGGAGCGTTCACCTTGGGAGGAGGATATGCAATGATTCCCATTATGGAACGCGAATTTGTTGACAAGAACAAGTGGATGGACAAACAGGAGTTTATGGACATTATGGTGGTCGCACAGACTACTCCCGGCATTTTCAGTATTGATATGGCCAGTCATATCGGATACAAACTCCGAGGCGTATGGGGCGGTATCGTAGGGGCACTGGGTATAGCATTGCCATCGATCATTGCCATACTCATCATTGCCATGTTCTTCAGAAATTTCAAGGACAATCCGTATGTTGGGAAATTCTTTATGGGTGTGCGCCCTGCGGTGGTTGCGCTCATTGCGTCGCCTTGTTTCACGATGGCAAAAACGGCCAATATCACTTGGAAAACGTTGTGGATACCTGTCGTTTGCTGCGCTCTCATCGCCCTGCTTGGCGTTTCACCGATCTGGATAATTCTCATTGCGGGTGTAGCCGGCTATCTTTGGGGAAGATTCGGAAAGCGCAAAGCATAAAACGCTACACAGCAGAAGAGAGAATCCCCCTAATCAAATAAACAATATATACTGAAAAAATGATATTTCTGAAGATATTTCTTGTATTCACAAAAATAGGTACGTTCAATTTTGGCGGCGGCTATGCGATGCTCTCGCTGATTTATACCGAAACGGTCACAAAAAACCACTGGCTGAGCAGTTCTGAATTTACGGACATCGTGGCCATCAGTCAGTCTACTCCCGGTCCTATCGGCATCAATGCGGCCACATATGCGGGCTACACGGCTGTGCTGAACGACGGTTATCCAGAGTGGGCCGCTATCATCGGCTCGGTATTGGCTTCGTTATCAATCATCTGGCTGCCCTTCATCATTATGATTGCCATCAGCCGATACCTCATCACCCATAAAGATTCAAAAATCGTAAAAGACGTGTTTGGCGGTCTTCGTCCTGCCATTGTCGGTCTGATTGCCGCCGCAGCACTTCTGCTGATGAACAAGGAGAACTTCTCTTCGCCCCAAGAAGACCTGCAGCGCTATATCATCAGCATTGTCATCTTTGCCTTGTCTTTCGCATTTACACGGTGGCGCAAGACCAATCCCATTCTGATTATGGTATTGTGTGGCATCGCGGGACTGATCATTTTCTGACATCAAAAACGTATAGCAAAACCATACAATACGCACAAAAAAAGTGGTATGAAAGACGCTTGAGGTCTTCATACCACTTTTTTTTGTGCGTATCAATGTAGTGTGGGGCGCCAAAGGGCGCCTACGTTTCACATCAATTGTTTGACGATCCGCCGACAATGTCGAGCAGCTCGTTGGTGATAGCCTGCTGGCGGCTCTTGTTGAACTGCAAGTTGAGATCGCGCAGCAATTCATCGGCATTGTCTGTTGCTGTCTGCATGGCAACCATACGCGCAGCGTGCTCGGAGGCATTGCTGTCAAGCAAGGCGGTATAGACCATCAGATGGAGCAGACGGGGGATGAGCTTGCCCAAAACGGTGTTCATATCAGGCTCAACGATGAAATTGTCGTTGAGCGGCCGTACATTCTCCTTCGCCTTTTCCTCGTCTTCGCCGGCATTTTCTTTCAGATACTGCTGGGAGGCTGCGGTAGCCAACTTGTGGGTAAGATCGCGGTCGTTGTCGGCATCGATGTCGGCATGCGCATCGAAAGGCAAGAATGTTTTCCGCTGCAGGACTTGTGAACCGGCACTTCTGAAATGATGGTAGATCATCTCTACACGGTCAAGCTCACCGTCCATGAACTTCTGTGCCAACTCACGGGCTATGGCGATACAGTCGGAAACATTGGGTTTGTCGGCCAAGTCGATAAATTCACCTCCGACAGGAAGCCCCATCTTGCGGACCTTCTCTGCGACCTTCCGGCCTATGGGATAGATGACAACGTTGCCTTCTCCCAAATGTTCATACTCCTTGACGACTGCTGTCATCTTCTTGATGACATTGGCATTGAATCCGCCACAGAGACTGCTGTTTGAGGCATAGACCAACAAAGCCACGCGTTTCACCGGCCGCACCGCGCTGAAGACGGTCTGAGCATCGGCTTCAGATGCGAGAAATGTCTTGAAGATACGTTCAAGCATGTTCTCGTAAGGAAGCATATTTTCGATCATCACCTGTGCATGGTGCAATTTGGAGGAAGCGACCATCTTCATGGCACTCGTAATCTTGCGGGTGCTGTTGACGGAGGCTATGCGACTCTTGATTTCTTTCAGTGACGGCATAGTGACTATTTTTTGTATTGTCCGGCGATATCGGCCATCTCCTTCTCAATGACTGCAGTCACCTCGTCGGTAATCTTGCCGGAGGCAAGCACGTCGATGACATCAGTCTGATGGGCAGAACGCATCTTGTCGAGGAAGGTATCCTGACATTCGCGCACCTTGTCGATAGGCACGTCCTTCATGAGTCCGTGTGTGCCACAATAGAGAATGGCAATCTGCTCTCCGACAGGCATCGGACTATACTGCGGCTGGATGAGGAGCTGGTTGTTTTTGCGTCCACGGTCGATTGTCATGGCCGTAACGGCATCCATATCGCTGGAGAACTGCGAGAACGATTCCAATTCGCGGTACTGCGCCATGTCGATCTTCAGTGTTCCGGCCACTTTCTTCATACTCTTGATCTGTGCCGAACCACCGACACGGCTCACGGAGATGCCGACATTGATGGCGGGACGGAAACCTTGGTTGAAGAGGTCGGTCTCAAGATAAATCTGGCCGTCGGTGATGGAAATCACATTCGTCGGGATGTAGGCTGAAACGTCACCTGCCTGTGTCTCAATGATCGGCAATGCGGTGAGCGAACCGCCACCCTTGACATGTCCCTTCATACACTCGGGCAGGTCGTTCATCTGCTCGGCAATTTCCTGCTGGTTGTTGATACGTGCGGCACGCTCCAACAGACGGCTGTGCAAATAGAACACGTCGCCGGGATAAGCTTCACGTCCGGAAGGACGGCGAAGGATCAGGGACACCTCACGATAGGCAACCGCCTGCTTCGACAAGTCATCATATACGACCAATGCAGAAAAACCGCGGTCGCGGAAATACTCGCCGATAGCGGCACCGGCAAAGGGTGCATAATACTGCATGGCGGCAGGATCGGCAGCCGTTGCGGCAACGATAATGGTATAGGGAAGTGCGCCGTGCTCCTTGAGGTTGGATACAAGGGCGGCAACCGTGGAAGCCTTCTGTCCGATGGCTACATAGATACAGTATACGGGGTTTCCGGCTTCGTAGAAGCTCTTCTGGTTGATGATGGTATCAATGGCAATGGCCGTCTTACCAGTCTGGCGGTCGCCGATGATGAGCTCACGCTGTCCGCGACCGATAGGAATCATGGAGTCGACAGCCTTCAGTCCCGTCTGCAACGGTTCCTTTACCGGCTGACGGTAGATCACACCAGGAGCCTTACGGTCGAGCGGCATTTCGAATGAGTCTGTGAGGTCTATCTCACCCTTTCCGTCGATGGCCTGGCCCAACGGGTTGATGACACGTCCGAGCATATTGTCATTGACACGGATGGAGGCGATACGCTTGGTACGCTTCACGACCATGCCCTCCTTGATGCCGTCTGTCGGACCGAGGAGTACACAACCGACGTTGTCTTCCTCGAGGTTCATCACAATGGCCATCGTCCCGTTCTCGAACTCAAGAAGTTCGTTGGCCTCGGCATTGCGCAAACCATAGATACGTGCCACGCCGTCGCTCACCTGGAGGACGGTACCTACCTCGTCGAATTTGGCTTTGTCGCTGATACCCTTGAGCTGTTCCAAGAGAACCGACGACACTTCGCTGGGTTTTATTTTATCTGGCATATAATTTTTTTAATTGTGGGTATGTGTTGTCACATACATTCTTCTTTTCTCTGTATATCAAGGACACCGCCCTGTGCCGGCTCTTTCTCCCCCACCCCGTTGTCTTTGGGACCGTAGGCGGACAGAAAATTGAAAGAGCGAAGCACGGAACGGAAATCTGTGGCTAAAGGGCCACAGACCCGTCCTAGGTGAGTTGTGACAAGATGGCGTTGAGTTGTGATTTCACGCTGGCGTCCAGCCGGTAGGTATCGTACTCAAGTACAAAACCGCCGATAATGTCCGGATCGACCTCGGTGACAAACTCTACTGTACCGTCTGTCTTGCTTTCGACCAACTGTCTCATTTTGGCTTCGGTATCCGGAGTCAATGTTGTGGCAGTCGTCACTCTTGCGCTGACAAGGTTGTTATGCTTTCTAAAGAGCGTGATGTAAGAGTTGGCTATGAACTGCAGTATGCCTTCGCGCCCCTCTTGCAACACCAAGTCGAAGAAGCGTTCCGTCAGATTGCACGGTTTTTCTCCGACAGCCGTCATAAAGAGCGACTTTTTCTGTTCTCTGGAAAGCATAGGATTATGTATGGCGGCCGCCAGTTCCGGCACACTGACATACTCCCCGGCGAGGGTCTGCATATCCTTGTATACCTGTTCCGACTGACCAGTCTCGATGCCGGCCTTGAGCAAGGCGCGTGCATATCTTACCGATATCAATCCTAAATCCATTCCAAATACTTGTTTTTAGCAATTAACCTCATTCAGCATCAGATCTATGTAGTCCATCTGGGCTTTGTCGGTATCCAGCTTCTTGCGAAGTACTTTTCCGGACACCTCCACGCTCAGTTCGGCCACCTGCTTGCGGATGTCACCGATGGCAGCCTGTTTTTCGGCTTCGATCTCGGCTTTGGCCTCCTTGATAATGCGTGCGCTTTCTTCGCGCGCCTTCTCCTGGGCCTTCTCCACAATCGCGTCGCGCGTTTCGGCGGCCTCCTTCAGTATGGCGGCCTGCTTTTCACGCGCCTCCTGCAGTATGCTCTCGCTCTCCTGCTTGATGTTGTCAAGCCGCAGAGAGGCTTCGTGGGCCTTGCGCAGACTCTCGTCGATGTAGTTCTTGCGTTTCTCCACCATTCCCACGATTGCGGGAAATCCGAATTTGGCAAGTACCACGAGCACGACAAGGAAAGCGGCAAGCATCCACAAGAGCAATCCTGGGTCAGGGGTCAGTATTGATGGCAAACTTGATAAATCCATTTGCTTCTATTTACAAATCCTGTTGGTATTCTCGTTTACAATGGAGAATACTGTTATTTGATAAGGAATGCGCAGGCTACGATGGCAAACAGGGCACAACCCTCTACGAAGGCTGCGGTCAGAATCATGTTGGTCTGGATTTTTCCGGTTGCCTCAGGCTGACGGGCAATGGCGTCCATGGCACTGCCACCGATTTTACCAATTCCCAAACCTGCACCGATTGTTGCAATACCTGCTCCGAGGCCGCAGCCCAGCTGTGCCAGGCCTTCAGCGGCCAAAAGTGATGAAATAATCATAATTCTTGAATTTTAAATTGTTATTTTTTCGTTTTCGATTTTCTCGTTTTTTGCTTTTTGTTTGTGCATCCTATGCTTCTTCCGGCTCTTCTTTGTGGGCCAAGCCGATAAATACGGCACTCAGCAGCGTGAAGACGTAGGCCTGAATGAATGCGACAAGCACCTCAAGGCAATTCATGAACAGCATCATGACGACGCTGACGATATTGAGGCCGATGCCGTATCCTACTCCCAACGTCCAGCCCAAGAAGATCACACACGTGAAACTCAGGATAATGGCATGTCCCGCCATCATGTTGGCAAAGAGACGGACCATAAGGGCGAAAGGCTTTGTGAACACGCCGAACAGCTCTATCACGGGCATCAGTGGCACCGGGTACGCCTTCAGGAAGACGGGTACCTTGGGCCAGAAGATGTCTTTCCAATATTCCTTGTTGCCAAACAGGTTGATGGCGACCATCGAACAGAATGCCAGGAAGAACGTGATGTTGATGTTTCCGGTCACATTGGCGCCTCCGGGGAAGATGGGGAGCAGTCCCAGTATGTTTGTCGTAAAGATGAAGAAGAACACCGTCAGCAGATAAGGGGCGTAAGGGCGGAAGTGCTTCTCGCCAATGGAAGCCTTGATGACATCATCATAGATGGCCATGACAAACATTTCCATCATGCCGACAAACCCTCCGGGGGCCTGACTTTTCTCGTCCCGCTTCTTGTACCAATGTGCACAGGAAAGGAAGACGGCAAGCAACACAATGACAACAATCCATATCTGGGCGACAGTCTTCGTGAAGCTCAAGTCAAGGGGACGCACGGTCGTGCCGTCCGCCATTTTCTCGTAGATTTTTCCGTGATGGCTCTCGTCGAAGAAGAAATTCTCCGGCAGGTTCTCCTTCGTGCCAAAGTACCACTCGCCCGTCTGCGTACTGCGCACGATGATGGGGAGAGGTATGCTGACACTCTTGTCACCGAAGGTTGCGATATGCCACTCGTAAGAGTCGGACAAGTGCTCGAGCACTATTTCGGGTATATTCAGTTCTCCGCCTTCTGCCTTCTTGTCTTCCGCCTTGATGCCAAGCGGAAGAAGTGTCAGAACCAGGAGAATGAGAATTGACCTTAATTGTTTCATATCAATGTTTTATTTTTCTTTGTCGAACTTACCGTGAGCGTTTGATACCCTCGCGAAGAAGATGGCGTGGTGTGCCAAGTGTGCGAAGTAGAAACCGATGAATGTCAGACAATAGACAAGCATTGCGTCACGTCCTACTATGAGATAGCATACAAGGAGCGTGGCCAAGGCTAGCAACATCCGGAATCCAGACACCGCAGTGTAAAAAGTAGGGAGACTTTCTTCGCTGCTGCTTGCCACCTTTTTCCAGATGAGTCCGTCAAGTGCGTTGACAACGATCGAGAAGACCGCGCTTACCGTCAGCGGTGCAACGATGGAGTCTATGGAAAGGCAATAGGCCAATCCCAATGCCACCAAGACAAGAGCCGCTGTGGTCAGAACACTTTCCACGAGGTAGCGTCGGCAGGTGCCGGAAATTTTGTCTTTGTCCAACATATTGTTTCCCATACGCTTACAGTTCCACACAGATATTGACCACGTTCTTCTGCACTTCTATGAAGCCGGCGAGGATGTCAAGCCCGTGCGTTCCTTCAGAGTCCTGATATTTCACCCGTCCTTTCTCCAAAGTAGAGATGATGGGTGCATGCTCGGAGAGGATTTCAAATTCTCCGCTTGTACCCGGAACTGTGACGCTGGCCACATTTCCCTCATACTCTATCTTTTCGGGAGAGACGATTTTTAGAACCAAACTCATATTCTCAACGTTTATAGGTTAGATTATCCCTTGGCGGCCTCCATCAGACGCTTGCCCTTGGCAATAGCATCCTCTATGGTACCGACATTGAGGAAGGCCTGCTCAGGCAGATCGTCGACCTCTCCGTCAAGAATCATGTTGAAGCCCTTGATGGTCTCTTCGATAGGTACCATCACGCCGGGAACACCGGTGAACTGCTCTGCCACAGCGAAAGGCTGCGAGAGGAAACGCTGTACGCGACGGGCACGGTTGACGACGAGTTTGTCCTCGTCTGACAATTCGTCCATACCCAAGATGGCAATGATGTCCTGAAGTTCCTTGTAGCGCTGGAGAATCTCCTTCACACGCTGTGCACACTCGTAGTGTTCCTTGCCGACAATCAGCGGGTCGAGGATACGCGATGTGCTGCCCAACGGGTCGACAGCGGGATAGATGCCCAACTCTGTAATCTTACGGCTCAACTCCGTCGTGGCGTCAAGATGGGTAAAGGTGGTGGCAGGTGCTGGGTCGGTCAAGTCATCGGCAGGTACATACACGGCCTGCACTGAGGTTATAGAACCTTTCTTGGTAGAGGTGATGCGCTCCTGCATGGAACCCATCTCACTGGCCAGTGTCGGCTGGTAGCCCACGGCAGAAGGCATACGGCCCAACAGGGCTGAAACCTCGGAACCGGCCTGGGTGAAACGGAAGATGTTGTCGATGAAGAACATGATGTCGGATGCCTCACCGTCTTTGCCGCCATGGTCGCGGAATTCCTCGGCAACGGTCAGTCCGGACAAAGCCACGGAAGCACGTGCGCCCGGCGGTTCATTCATCTGTCCGTAAACCAGGGTAGCCTGGCTCTTCTTGAGTTCTTCAGGGTCTACGAGACTGAGGTCCCACTTGCCCTCCTCCATGGCCTTCTTGAATTTCTCGCCATAACGGATAACACCGGAGTCAAGCATATCGCGAATCAGGTCGTTGCCCTCACGTGTACGCTCACCGACACCGGCAAAGACTGAGTAGCCGTTGTGTCCCTTCGCGATGTTGTTGATCAGCTCCATGATGAGCACGGTCTTTCCTACACCGGCACCGCCAAAGAGTCCGATTTTTCCACCTTTCATATAAGGTTCGAGCAGGTCGATCACCTTGATACCGGTGGCCAACATCTCTTTGTGGGTGGACAAATCTTCGAATTTGGGTGCTTCGCGGTGTATGGGATATGCACCTTTCATGTCGAGCGAAGGCATACCGTCGATAGGCTGGCCGATAACGTTCATCATACGGCCCTTGATCTGCTCGCCGGCCGGCATTACAATAGGACTGCCCGTGGCAACCACTTCGAGTCCGCGCTGCAGACCGTCGGTGTTGTCCATTGCAACGCAACGTACTGTATCTTCTCCGATGTGCTGCTGCACTTCTATAACAAGGTCTTGGCCGTTGCTCGGCCTTTTTACCTTCAAAGCCTCATGGATTTTTGGCAGGACTTTCTCCGGATCTTCTCCTGCGGTGTCGAAATAGACGTCGATCACAGGCCCGATAATCTGGGAAATGCGCCCGTTAATTTGTGACATACTATACAATTTTTTTATCGTTTATTCTTCGCTGCAAATGTAACAACTATTTTTTTATACAAAAAAATTCGCCCCACATTTATAACAAATATACCACTATTTACGAAATTTTAAATGCTCAGTTCGTCAAGCACCTTTATCAGTTTCCGGTCAAACGGCTTGTCGCTTCTGATGGCCTCTATAAGAGGTACATATACCATCTCGTTGTTGCGCACGCCGACCATCACGTTGCGTTGTCCCTGCATGATAGCCTCTACGGCAGACACGCCGGTACGGGATGCGAGAATACGGTCGTGTGCACTGGGACGTCCGCCACGCTGCAGATGACCGAGGATGGACACGCGCACATCGAAGCCGGGGAACTCCTTGCGGACGCGGTCGGCATAGAAGAGAGCGCCGCACTTGGGACTTTCAGACACGATAACGATACAGCTCTTCTTCGACTTGCGGATACCGCGCTCCATGAATCGGGCCAACTGGTCGACGTCCGTTGAGTCTTCGGGAATAATGGCAGCCTCGGCACCGCTGGCAATGGCACTGTTCTGTGCGAGGAAACCGGCATCGCGTCCCATCACCTCGATAAAGAAGATACGCTCATGGCTTTGTGCGGTATCGCGGATACGGTCGACACACTCCACAATAGTATTGAGCGTCGTATCGTATCCGATAGTGGAATCGGTGCCGTACAAGTCGTTGTCTATAGTTCCGGGAAGGCCGATACAGCAGACATCGAATTCCTGCGCAAACTTCATGGCACCTGTCAGCGAACCGTTTCCGCCGATGACCACAAGGGCGTCGATGCCGTGCTCCTTCATGTTATCGTATGCCTTCTGTCTGCCTTCGGGCGTTGTAAAGTCCTTGGAACGGGCCGTTTTGAGAATGGTACCACCCGACATGATGATGCCGCTCACGTTTTCTGTCGTGAAATCATGGATTTCGCCATTGATCAGTCCGTCATAGCCACGGTAAATGCCTTTGATTTTGAAACCGTTGCAAATACCCGCACGGGTCACCGCACGGATGGCAGCATTCATGCCCGGGGCATCACCGCCTGAGGTAAGGATTCCGATAGTCTTGATCTGTGTCATAATGTTTTATTGTTCTGTTTTTGTTTTATCAGTGATTGAGCAGCACGAGGTACAGAGCCACATAACCGGCCACGCCGCCCACCAGGGCTTTCCAGCCGACATTGCGGAAGTACCATCCCAAGCGCACCTGCTCTATGCGCATCAGCGCCAATCCGCTCATCGAACTCATGCACAGGATATTGCCACCCAATGCCGAGACATAGGCCACGATTTTCCAATAGGCACCGTTTTGCGCATACGCAGCCAGGGGCGACGCCATACAGGTGCCGACAGCAGGCAAATCAATGGGCATATTGCGGAAGGAAATCATAGTCATAGCGGAAGCGAAATTGTCGAGTACCGAACTAATTACGCCCGTACCGACACCTGCAATCCATACGTTGGAAGCAAACGTGTCGATATTCTCTGCCATCCAACGGGCGATACCTGTTTCCTTGACAACACCAACGGTGAGCATGATACCCATGACAAAGAGTATCATCTGTATCACGCCGTACTGCAACACACGCGGCACGCGGCGTTGTATCATCTCGTCCGTATTCATCAGTTTGCGGTTGACCGCCTCATTGACAATCCACAACACGGACAGCACACACAATGCGCCAAGGAAGGGGCTGAGCTTCGTTATATTATGAAATGTGGGAATAAACCACAGTCCGCCGATACCCACAAAGAGCATCAGCAGACGTTGCCATACGTTCAGATTGGTGTCATCGCCGCGATAGGGCATGGAGATCCATTCCAGATCGGCCCGCTCGGGCAGACTGCGCCCGATCCACCATACCGGTATGGCCCATGCCAACAGACAGGGCAAGGCCAGCGACAGAGAGAAATTGGTGGCGGTGACAAAACCGGAATTCCAAAGCACCAGGCCTGTAGGGTCGCCGATGACCGTAAGCGCACCGCCGCAATTGGCAGAAAGCAGAACGGCGCTTCCCAACAGCATGCGCTGCCTACGGCTCCGCACGATGCCTCGCATAATGGTAAGCATCATCACAGTGGTGGTGAGGTTGTCAAGATTGGCCGACAGCAAAAAAGTGACCCCGGACAACACCCATAGCAGACGCTTGCTGCTTCGCGTACGCATAAGCTGCGGTATGAAGTCGAAACAACCATTGTTTTGGAGTATCTCGACAATCGTCATCGTAGCCAACAGGAACAGCACGACTTCCGCTGCCTTGCCGACGTAATTGAGAAAGATGTTTCGGGCGATAAATTGCTTGACAAGGTCACTTGTCGGCTCGAGTCCGTTCAGAAAGAGGGCGAAATCAGAAGGGTGCTCGCTCATCACATAGTCACGGCCAAAACTGATATACAACATCCAGCCGACCGTGCCGACAAATATTGCCACGGCGGCCTTGTTCACATTGGTCAGTTTTTCTGTTGCCAACAGCAGAAAACCGACTATCAATATGGCAGCGATAATGAGGGTCATAATATTCAGTTAACGCCGCAAAGGTACTAAAATATATCAGATACGCAAGAAATTCAACTTCTTTTTTAGAGATGTTTTAACGATGTTTGCACAGTATTTTAACACTTGATGTTTCCCTTAAAAAAGAGAGACGGCCGTCTTCCGATACAATCGGTAGAGACAGCCGTCCATAGTATATTTCCTGTCACATGGAGTAAGCGAATCCCAGCGAGATGAATTCCTTGAACATCCAGTATCCGTGATGGTCATCGCGCACACTGGCGTCGTCGAAGCGCGGATAGAGGAACACATTGCTCGAGATATACTTGTTCACCCGGAAAGACAGGGTGTTCTCCCACTCTATCAGCGACCGCTTGTACGACGTATAGCCGTAGAGCCGGGTTTTCCATTGTATGTCGTCGGTGATTTTCCAGGTGAGGTCGGCCGTCAGTTCCGAACCGAAATCGTCACTCGTGTGCCGTCCTTCCTTGATGCCGTAACTTGTAGCAAGGGCACGATGCTGCACAAACTTGAAACTGTATGCCAGCGGGGCGATGTGCAGCGAACCGGTCAGCCGCCCCTTCAGCGCATTCACGCTGTAGTCCATACCGACAGACGGGGTAAGGGTCAGCGGGGCGAGAAAGTCGGAATATACCTTCGGGTCATTGCTTTTGTATCCCTTCATAAACTGAGTCGTGGCAATGAGCTGGAATGTATAGTACCAGCGTTTGGAAGCCTGGACACCCAATTTCCCAGTATAGCGGAGAAGGTCTTCCGATGTCTTGAAAGTATGCAGCGTGTCACTGCGCGAGTTTTGGAAACCCAACCGCATCTCCAGCTTGTTGTCCCACTTGAATTTCTGTTTGTTGTTGTAGTTGGCCTGCAACGTGATGGTACCCAACATCGAGTAACTGCTCTCACCACCCTTGTACCAGTTGGACGAGATATAGTTTTGGAACGCCTGCAAGGTATAGTCGCCCGAGAACGTCCAGAAATTAGGTTTCCTTACCAAAATGTCAAACGGCATGTCGGGAGCATCCTCTACCCGGGCATCCACCCGCTCGGCAATGCTGGTCTGCGGAGACACGGGCTTTTTTCCGGGCGCAAGTACCGGCCCTACCCTGTCAAGCTGGCGTTGTGTGCTGCGCACCAGGTCCGGGCGGCGCAGGTACAGATCCATCAGCGCACGTTCTTCCTCGCTTTGGCCCGACACACTGTCCAGTCCGAGCCATTTGCCGGATATCCCCCGGTAGAATGTCAACGGGGCGAACAGCCGATAAAACTTTCCGTCAGGTTCAAATCCCGTATACAGCGAATCCTTCTGCATCCGCAGCGAGTCGAGCGATGCCTTCCGCATCCGCAAGGCCTCAAGGTAAGAAGCCTCCAGCGCCGATACCGTATCGCGCTCGGCCGCACGCACCCGACGCCATCTTGTCTGTGCCGACAAATCCACCACAAAGAGCAGCAACACTACCGACAATGTTATATATCTGTTTTTCATCTTCGTCAGTTCATCAGTTTATGCCGCAAAGGTAGTGAAAAAAGTTAGTGAAACAGGCAGAAACACGAAAGAAACTCGCCATTTTTTCTCCCGCCATGTTTCTACCTGCAAGGGGAAGAAAGCGGATAGAATAAAAACGGACAGTTGTTTGTGCGTTTCGCAATTTTATGCTAACTTTGCACCTTGTATTAATAAATTGAATATTAATTTCTTATTTTATTTTTATTGTGGCTGAAACAAAATATATCTTCGTCACCGGTGGCGTAGTGTCTTCACTTGGCAAAGGCATCATCTCGTCATCGATAGGTAAACTCTTGCAGGCAAGAGGCTACAACATCACCATCCAGAAATTCGACCCGTACATCAACATCGACCCCGGAACGCTCAACCCTTACGAGCACGGAGAGTGCTACGTGACTGTCGACGGTATGGAAACCGACCTCGACCTCGGCCACTACGAGCGTTTCACAGGCATACAGACCACCAAGGCCAACTCGCTGACCACCGGCCGTATCTACAAGTCGGTCATCGACAAGGAGCGCCGCGGCGACTATCTGGGCAAGACCATACAGGTAGTACCCCATATCACCGATGAGATCAAGCGCAACGTAAAACTCCTCGGACAGAAATACCACTACGACTACGTCATCACCGAGATTGGCGGTACCATCGGCGACATTGAGAGTGCACCTTTCATGGAAGCCATCCGGCAGCTGAAGTGGGAGCTGGGCAAAAGAGCCATCAACGTACACCTCACTTATGTACCCTACCTCAAAGCAGCCGGCGAGCTGAAAACCAAACCCACCCAGCACTCCGTCAAGGAGCTGCAGAGTGTCGGCATCCAGCCCGATGTGCTCATCCTTCGCACAGAAAAGCACCTGGACGACAACATTCTGAAGAAGGTAGCCAACTTCTGCAACGTCGACCGTGAGTGTGTCATCCAGAGCGAAGACATGCCCAGCATCTACGAAGTACCCGTAGAGATGCAGCGTCAAGGCCTCGACACCGCCATTCTCCGCAAAACAGGAGAAACCGTCGGCGAAACGCCCGCCCTCGGCCCCTGGCGCAGTTTCCTCGACCGCCGCAACAAAGCCAACAAGGAAGTCCGCATCGGCCTCGTCGGCAAGTACGACCTGCAAGATGCCTACAAGAGTATCCGCGAGAGCCTCTCACAGGCCGGTACCTACAATGACCACAAGACCGTCCTCACCTTTATCAATTCGGAGAAGATCACCGAAGAGAACGTAGGCGAAAAACTGGCCGGACAAGACGGTATCGTCATCTGCCCGGGATTCGGACAGCGCGGCATCGAAGGCAAAATCATCGCCGCACACTACACCCGCACGCACGACATCCCCACCTTCGGTATCTGCCTTGGTATGCAGATGATCGTCATCGAGTTTGCCCGCAACGTGCTCGGCTACGCCGATGCCAACAGCCGTGAGATGGACGAGAAGACGGAGCACAATGTCATCGACATCATGGAGGAACAGAAGAACATCACCAACATGGGCGGCACCATGCGTCTCGGTGCCTATGAGTGCGTACTCCGCCAAGGTTCCCACACGTTCAATATCTACAACAAGGAACACATACAGGAGCGCCACCGCCACCGCTACGAGTTCAACAACGACTACATCAAGGAGTTCGAACGCGCCGGCATGCAGTGCGTGGGCCGCAACCCCGAGAGCGATCTTATCGAAATTGTCGAGATACCGGGTCTCAAGTGGTACATCGGAACCCAGTTCCATCCCGAATACCAAAGCACCGTACTCCACCCCCACCCGCTCTTCGTAGACTTCGTGAAGACCGCCATCGAGAACCAGAAGGGCGAGGACAAGTAATCGGCTTGCCCTAAGAACAATACAAATAAAAACAGAACAAACAAAAGTGGACAAGAATACCATTATCGGCTTCATACTCATAGCCGCCGTACTGATAGGCTTCAACATCTACTCCCAGCCTTCGGCCGAAGAGCGTGCAGCCCAGGCACGGCAAGACTCCATCGCCGCCGTCACCCGACAGAAAGCCGAGCAGGAAGCCAAGGCTGCTGCTACCAAGAAGACCGAAGAAGCCAAGGCACAAGCCATTGCCGACACTACAGCGCTTTTCCATAGTGCACTCAACGGCACCAAGCAGTCCGTCATACTGAAAAACGACAAGGTGGAGCTCACCGTCAGCACCAAGGGAGCAACTGTAGAAAAGGCCGTCATCAAGAATTTCGACGACCGCAACGGCAACAAGAACGTCACGCTCTTTGACAGCAAAGACCAGCAACTGAGCTTCATCCTGCTTGCCAAAGAGACAAACATCAGCACCGCCGACCTCTATTTCCAACCCTCCGAGGTCACCGACACCTCTGTCACCCTGACAGCTGTCGCCCAGAACGGCAAAGACCTGACCCTGCGCTACACGCTCGGCAAGGACTATATGCTGCACATGCAGCTTCAGGCCACCGGCATGCAGGGACTGTTTTCGCCCAGTTACAACCAGATGGATGTCGACTGGAGCGACCGCTGCCGCCAGCAGGAGCGGGGTTTCACGTTTGAGAACCGCTATGCGTCGCTCACCTACCACAAGACCGAGGGCGGCACAAAGTATCTGAGCGAGACCAGCAAGGACGAAAAGACGCCTGAGGAGAAGATAGACTGGGTTGCCTTCAAAAACCAGTTCTTCTCCGCCGTGATGATCGCCAAGAACGATTTTGCTCCAAATGCCATGCTCACCAGCACCCCCGAAGAGAAGGGGTCCGGCTACCTGAAGCAGTACCAAGCCAAGATGAAGACCTTCTTCGATCCTTCGGGACGTACACCGACAGAGATTGACTTCTACTATGGCCCCAACGATTTCCGCCTTCTGAAGCGTGTCGAGAAGGAATGTCATTTTGGAAAAGACCTTGAGATGCAACGACTTGTCTATCTTGGATGGCCGTTGTTCCGCATCATCAACCGCTGGTTCACCATCTACGTCTTCGACTTCCTCACCGGACTGAACATCAACATGGGTGTCGTTCTGATACTCATCACGCTCCTTCTGAAACTCATCACCTATCCGCTGGTCAAGAAGAGCTACATGAGTTCGGCTAAGATGCGCGTACTCAAGCCAAAACTCGAAGAGGCCACCAAGCAGTATGACAAGCCCGAAGACAGCATGCAGAAGCAGCAGGCCATGATGGCCGAGTATGCCAAGTACGGCGTCAGCCCTATGGCCGGATGTCTGCCCATGCTCATACAGATGCCTATTTGGATTGCGATGTTCAACTTCGTGCCCAACGCCATCCAACTGCGCGGCGAGAGTTTCCTGTGGATCAAGGACCTCTCCACCTACGACCCCATCTTCGAGTGGGGAACCAACCTTTGGCTCATCGGCGACCACCTGTCGCTCACCTGTATCCTCTTCTGCGTGGCCAACGTACTCTACTCCCTTATGACCATGCGCCAGCAGAAAGACCAGATGGTAGGACAGCAGGCCGAACAGATGAAGGTGATGCAGTGGATGATGTTCCTCATGCCGGTCATGTTCTTCTTCATGTTCAACGACTACTCGGCAGGACTCAACTTCTACTACTTCATCTCGCTCTTCTTCAGCGCCGCCATCATGTGGACACTGCGCAAGACCACCAACGATGAGAAACTGCTTGCCATCCTTGAAGCCAAATACAAGGAGAACAAGGACAACCCCAAGAAGATGAGCGGACTGGCCGCCCGTCTGCAGGCCATGCAGGAGCAGCAGCAGGAACTGCAGCGCAAGCGCGAGGAACTCAGACGCAACCGGGGACTGTAACGCCCCGCCGGAAAAGGCAGGTTATGCCAAACGTGGGCCACACCCGACAACGGACGCACCACATTTGGCATAATCTGCTTTTTTACTTTCTTTCATCACGAACCAATCATTCCACCACAATGAACAAAACGATATCACTGGCTGTCGCAGCCGTCATGGGATGCGCCAGCGCAAACGCACAGACAATGATCGACCGCACCACCGACATCAGCAGCCTGACCACTGACCGCATGACCCCCGAAGTGCTTTGGGCTATGGGCCGCATCGGCGGAGCACAGGCTTCGCCCGACGGAAAGGCCGTCGTATACCAGGTAGGCTACTATAGCGTGAAAGAGAACAAGGGTCACCAGATACTCTACACCGTCGGCACCGACGGCAAGAATCAAGCCAAGCTCACGACCACAGCCAAGAGCGAGACCGATGCCGCATGGATCGAGGGAGGCAAGCGCATCGCCTTTCTCTGCGACGGACAACTCTGGTCGATGAAGGCCGACGGCACCGACCGTCGCCAGCTCACCCACTCCGACACCGACATCGAGGGCTACAAATATTCACCCGACGGCAAGAGCATCCTTCTTGTCAAGTCACTGCCCTACCACGAGAGCATCAAGGAAAACCCGAGCGATCTGCCCCTGGCTACCGGACGTCTGGTCACCGACCTCAACTACCGTCACTGGGACCACTACGTAGAGTCCATACCCCATCCCTTCGTAGCCCACGTGGCTGCCGACGGCACCGTTGATACCGGCAAGGACATCCTCGAAGGCGAACCCTTCGAATGCCCCATGGCACCCTTCGGAGGCGTAGAGCAACTCGCATGGAGTCCCGACTCTAAATTCGTGGCCTACACCTGCCGCAAGAAGACCGGCGTAGCCTATGCCATATCCACCGACTCCGACATTTTCCTGTATAGCGTGGAGAAGGGCACCACCCGCAATCTCTGCAAACCAGAAGGCTATACCGAACCGGCCATCGACGCCACAAAAACCATGAAAGACCAGGCCGTCAACCACCAGTCCGCCGACTGCAACGTAGGCTACGACACCAACCCCAAGTTCTCCCCCGACGGCAAGTACATCGCATGGCAGTCCATGCCCCGCAACGGCTATGAGAGCGACCGCAACCGCCTTTGCATCTATACCCTTGCCACCGGCGAGAAGAAATACGTCACCGAGTCGTTCGACTCCAACGTCGACGACTACTGCTGGGCCAACGACTCACGCACACTCTACTTCACCGGATGCTGGCACGCCTGCGTCAACCTCTACCAGACCAATCTCAACGGACAGGTGAAACAACTCACCGACGACCGCGCCGACTTCGGTTCCATCGCCCTTGCGGGCAACGGCAACAAGATACTGGCCTCACGCCACAGTATGTCGCAGGCCGACGAGCTCTACATCGTCACGCCCGGCAAGAAGACCACTGTCAAGCAGATCACCTTCGAGAACAAGCCCATCTACGACCACCTCGCCCTGGGCAAGATAGAGGAGCGTTGGGTGAAGACCACCGACGGCAAGGACATGCAGTGCTGGATTATTCTTCCGCCCCACTTCGACGCCACCAAGAGATACCCCACCCTGCTCTACTGTGAAGGTGGCCCACAGAGTCCTGTCAGCCAGTTTTGGAGCTACCGATGGAACTTCCAGATCATGGCGGCCCACGGCTACGTTATCGTTGCCCCCAACCGCCGCGGCCTGCCCGGTTACGGTTCTGAGTGGAACGAGGAGATCTCCGGCGACTGGACCGGACAGTGCATGAAAGACTACCTCTCGGCCATCGACGATGCCGCCGCCAACCTGCCCTACGTTGACAAAGACCGTCTCGGTGCAGTCGGCGCCAGTTTCGGAGGTTTCTCCGTATACTATCTTGCCGGCCACCACGACAAGCGTTTCAAGTGCTTCATCGCCCACGACGGTGCGTTCAACCTCGAGTCGATGTACACCGACACCGAGGAGGCCTGGTTCTCCAACTGGGAGTATGACGACGCCTATTGGAACAAGGACCAGACCGGCCGCGCCAAGAAGACCTACGACAACTCGCCCCACAAGTATGTCGACCAGTGGGATACCCCCATCCTCTGCATCCACGGCGAGAAGGACTACCGCATCAATGCCAACCAGGGTTTCGGTGCCTTCAATGCCGCACGTCTCAAGGGCATACCCGCCGAACTGCTCATCTTCCCCGACGAGAACCACTGGGTACTCAAGCCCCAGAACGGTGTGCTTTGGCAGCGCACCTTCTTCTCTTGGCTTGACAAATGGCTGAAGAAGTAAGCAACGAAACATGTAATATCGCATATATTTTTCTTAAGCAAAATAACGACAATTATGACAACAACAGATTTCACCAAGAGTGTCCAGCAGAAACTCAGCGACTCCAAGTCAGCCCGCTGGACTGCCCTTCTCATCGTCAGCGTGACGATGATGTTCGGCTATTTCTTCACCGACGTGATGTCGCCCCTCGAACCGCTGCTCACCGCCGCCAAGAGCGACGGCGGTCTGGGTCTCGGATGGTCATCCGACGAGTACGGCTTCTTCTCCGGAGCCTACGGCTATTTCAACGTATTCCTTCTGCTGCTCTTCTTCGGCGGCATCATTCTCGACAAGTTCGGCATCCGCTTTACCGGCGTGATGTCCACCGTACTCATGTTCGGCGGAGCCGTCATCAAGTGGTGGGCCGTCAGCCATACTTACGACGGCACCATCGACGTGCCCTTCTTCGGCACCTACCATACCCAGGTCGTGTTCGCCGCACTCGGCTTCGCCATTTACGGTGTTGGTTGTGAGATTGCAGGTATCACAGTGAGCAAGGTCATCGTCAAGTGGTTTACCGGACACGAGTTGGCCCTCGCCATGGGTCTCCAGGTGGCCCTTGCACGTATCGGAACAGCAGGCGCCCTGGCTTGCGCCCTTCCCTTCGCCAAGGCTATGGGCGGCGTATCGGCTTCGGTCGGCCTCGGTGCAGCCATGCTCTGCGCCGGTATGGTGGCCTTCATCGTATACTGCGTGATGGACAAGAAAGAAGACGCATCGGCCGCTGCCATAGAGAGCGATCCTGAAGAGGGCTTCAAGTTCTCCGACCTCAAGGTCCTCGTCACCAATATCGGTTTCTGGTATGTAGCCTTCCTCTGCCTGATGTTCTATGCGGGCGTATTCCCCTTCCTGAAGTTCGCCACCAAACTGATGGTCATCAAGTATTCCATCAACCCCGACCTTGCAGGCCTCATCCCCGCCATGCTGCCCTTCGGCACCATCTTCCTCACCCCGTTTTTCGGAAGTGTATACGACAAGGTCGGCAAGGGTGCCACACTGATGATTATCGGCAGCGTGCTGCTCACCGTCGTACACATCACCTTCGCTCTCCCCATCAATACATGGGTGGTGGCCATCGTTGCCATGGTCATCCTGGGCGTTGCCTTCGGTCTTGTACCTTCGGCCATGTGGCCCTCTGTGCCCAAGATCATCCCCATGAAACTGTTGGGTACGGCCTACGCACTCATCTTCTACATCCAGAACATCGGCCTTTCGCTCATCCCCGTATGGATCGGCAAGGTAAACCAGGCCAACACCGCAGCCGACGGCAAGACCATCGACTACACCGAGACCATGACCATCTTCGCCGCCTTCGGCGTCGTAGCCATTGTCATCTCCATCCTTCTGCTGATAGAAGACAAGCGCAAGGGATACGGCCTGCAGCGGCCTAACATCAAGAAGTAAGACGAGTCTTTACAAAATGGGCAAGCCATCACTGACTCGCCCCAAGGACTTTTGCAGACGCACATCCGACATGCCGTTCCGCCTGCAAAAGTCCTTTTTGTATCCACACATTCCCCTGTTCCATACCGACTGCCATAAACGAAATACTACAAAGGCCTTGTACGGTCGCTACAAAGGCCTTGTACGGTCGCTACAAAGGCCTTGTACGAACGCTACAAGGCCTTTGTACGAAAAGGGATACGTTTACCCCGTCCCGTAACCGGCCAACTACACAGGAAAATGCAGTATTGTAGACGGATTTGTATACACCATGATTAAACGTCCGACCATTTTCCGCGTCTAAATGTGCAAAACATCATTTTTGACAAGGCAACTTTTTTGACAATGAAGAAAACCATCATCTGGATGCTGCTCCTGCTGATGCCTGTCATCGCACAGGCACAGACACGCAAAGTGTCGGGCCGCATCGTCGACCACGACACCAAAGAGGCGATGATGCAGGCCACTGTGCAACTGCTCACCACCGACAGCGCTTATGTCGCCGGTGCCCTCACCGACGAACAGGGACAGTTTGCCATAGACGCCCCGTCGCCGGGCAAGTACATACTCAGGGTGACAAGTGTGGGCTACCCCTACAAGTGCACACCCGTCACTGTCAAGGCCGACAAAGACCTCGCTGTAGGCGATATCGTACTGAAGTCTGACGCCATCAGCCTCAAGGGGGCTACCATCACCGGACAGGCCGCCAAGGTGACCCTCCACAAGGACACCTTCGTCTACAATGCCGCGGCCTACCGCACCCCCGAAGGCTCCACCATCGAGGAACTCGTCAAGCGGCTACCCGGAGCGGAAGTCGACGACGACGGCAAAATCACCATCAACGGCAAGGAGGTCAAGAAGATCAAGATCGACGGCAAGGAATTCATGACCGGCGACACCAAGACCGCCCTCAAGAACCTGCCTACCTCCATTGTCAACAAAGTGAAGGCATACAACGAGAAGAGTGACCTCACCCGCATTACCGGCATCGACGACGGCAAGGAGGAGACCGTGCTCGACTTTGGCCTCAAGGCAGGCATGAACAAGGGTATGTTCTCCAATGCCGACCTCTCCTACGGTACCCACGACCGCTACTCCGAACGGCTCATGGGGGCCTACTTCAAGGAGAAATTCCGCACGATGGTCTTCGGCAGCGCCAACAATACCAACGACAAGGGATTTCCCGGTGGCGGC
Source organism: Akkermansia muciniphila (assembly GCA_963621665.1). Taxonomy (GTDB): domain Bacteria; phylum Bacteroidota; class Bacteroidia; order Bacteroidales; family Bacteroidaceae; genus Prevotella. Next base: position 21,818 of record CAVFEZ010000044.1, read on the forward strand.
GGAAGAGGCATGTTCGGCCGCGGCCGCAACGGACTGAACGCCTCGAAGATGGTCGGCCTGAACTTCAACTACGACAACAGTCCGAAACTGCAGTTGGACGGAAGCGTACGGTGGAACCATAGCGACGGCGACGCCCGCAACCGCATGTCATCGGAAAACTTCGTCGGCACGGCCCATTCATTTGCCAATAGCCTCAACACCAATTTTACGCGCTCCAACAGCTGGAACGCCCAGATGCGCCTTGAATGGCAGCCCGATACGCTGACCAACATCATGTTCCGCCCCACCGTCAGCGTATCGTCGAGCGACTCGCGGTCGCAAAGCACATCGGGCACCTACTCCGACGACCCCTACTCCTACACCACCGACCCACTCTCCACCGAAGGCATAGAAGCCATGCGGCAGGCCGGTGCTATGGTCAACCGCCGCGAAAGCATGTCCTTGGGCTATAGTGACAGCAAGAAGTTCGGCGGTTCGCTGCAACTCAACCGCCGCCTCAACGCCATGGGACGCAACGTCACGCTCCGCTTGGAGGGCAACTACAGCGATGCCGACAGCAAGTCGCTTTCCACCAGCAACGTACATCTCTACCAAGTGAAAAATGCGCTCGGCCAGGACTCCACCTACCAGACCAACCGCTACAACCTCACGCCGACCCACAAGTGGGACTACAGCGTGCAGGCCACCTATAGCGAACCGCTCTGGAAGAAGACCTACCTGCAGTTCAGTTACAAGTTTGGCTACTCCTACAGCCGCAGCGACCGCTCCACCTACGATTTCAGCAATTTGGGCGAGGACTTCTTCTCCGGCCTCTCTCCCGTCTATCGCGGATGGGACAGTTACCTCTCGCGTCTGCCCATGACCTACACCGGGTATCTCGACGAGAGTCTGAGCCGCTACTCCGAATACAAGAACTACACGCATGACATCGAACTGATGTTCCGCATGGTACGCGAGAAGTACAAGTTCAATGTCGGCATGATGGTACAGCCCCAACTCTCACACTTCATCCAGGACTACCAGAGCGTTCATACCGACACAACCCGCACCGTGGCCAACGTCAGCCCGACACTCGACTTCGAGTACCGGTTCTCCGACTGGAGCAACCTGCGCCTGACCTACCGCGGCAGCACGTCACAACCCAGCATGACCGACCTGCTCGACATCACCGACGACAGCGACCCGCTCAACGTCACCAAGGGTAATCCCGGACTGAAACCGTCGTTCACCAACAGCCTCAACTTCTTCTACAATACTTATATGGAGAAACGGCAGCAGGCCATTATGACGTTCCTCAACTTCAATACCACCCGCAACAGCATCAGCAACAAGGTGACCTACGACGAAACGACCGGCGGACGCATCACCCAGCCCGAGAATATCAACGGCAACTGGGACATCTCCGGTATGCTCATGTACAACACAGCCGTCGACTCCGCCGGCTACTGGAATGTCAACACCTCCACCGACTACCGCTACAACAACTATGTGGGCTATGTGAGCCTCGACTACAACGCCGCCTCGCAGAAGAATATCACCCGCTCGCTTTCGCTCGGCGAACGCCTGGCCGGAAGTTACCGCAACGATTGGCTGGAGGTGGAACTCGACGGATCGTTCACCTACACGCACACCCGCAACAAACTGCAGGCACAGAGCAATCTCGACACATGGCAGTTTGCCTACGGAGGAACGGTCAACATCTCCCTGCCCTGGAGCATGAGCATCTCGTCAGACCTGCACGAGAACAGCCGCCGCGGCTACAACGACAAGTCGATGAACACCAACGAACTGATCTGGAACGCACAAATCGCCCAAAGCCTCCTCAAAGGCAAGATACTCACGCTCTCGCTGCAGTTCTACGACATACTGCACAACCAGAGCAACTTCAGCCGCACCATCACCGCCATGCAGCGCAACGATACCGAGTACAACAGCATCAACAGTTATGCCATGCTCCACGCCACCCTGCGCTTCAACGCCTTCGGCAACAAGCAGTCACGCCGCGAAATGCACCACGGACCCGGACGAGGATTCGGAGGACCTGGCGGTGGCGGTCCCGGCGGAGGCGGCATGCGTCCGCCACGCGGCGGATTCGGCGGGCCTCCACCAAGAATGTGACGTATAGCAAAGACAATTTATAGACCCCGCCTATAACCATTCTGAAGTTTCTGATTTAGCCTGCATAATTCATAGAGCATCTTCAGCTTCAGATTTTTTTCGGTCCTT
>CAVFEZ010000045.1:0-23228 GCA_963621665.1 Akkermansia muciniphila
TTGGCACCCCGTTTTAGGGGCATATTCGGCATGAGGGACTTTTTCAGTGCCCTCAATACAGGATAGGGGCTTGCCCCTATCTCTATAGGCATTTGACAAAATTGCCCCTGTAAGGGGCGCATAGTTCAATATTGAGAATTAAATTATGCGCCCCTTACAGGGGCATTTTTTGTGCGGGAAAATGTGATAGGGGCAAGCCCCTATCCTGCATTATGCCGCCCCTACGGGGCTACCCTTGCATACTGTCCTCTATTGGGTGTGTCGTCCCTGCGTATCTCTATCTCATCCTTTGGCATTCCATTTTCCCTTCTTTTGTATATTTTAATGCACCTCCGGACGTGTATATGAATGAAAAACCGTATTTTTGCAGTTTAAAGGCGGGTTCCGCTTCCGGAACACGCCCCTCGGCGTGTGTCCCGGAAAAATCGGATAACCGCACGCCCTGTCATTCCAACCGCAAGACACCATGGTAAAAATCAAGATTGTCAACACCGGCCGCCAACAACTGCCGGCATACGCCACCCCGCAGAGCGCGGGCATGGATCTCCGTGCCAATATCGAAGAGAATATCACGCTTCACCCCATGGAGCGCCGCATCATACCCACCGGACTGCGCATAGCCCTGCCCGAAGGTTATGAGGCACAGGTGCGCCCCCGCAGCGGACTCGCCCTCAAGCACGGCATCACCGTGCTCAACTCCCCCGGCACTATCGATGCCGACTACCGCGGCGAACTGGGTGTGCTGCTCGTCAACCTCAGCACCGAGGATTTTGTCATCGCCCCGGGCGAGCGTGTGGCCCAGATGGTGATCGCCAAGCATGAACAGGCGGTGTTTGAACTGGTCGACGCGCTCGACGAGACCGAGCGCGGTGAAGGTGGCTACGGTCACACCGGCGTAAAGTAATTCCTATGACACATTTCTCCATCCGTCCGCTTTTTTCCACGGCCCTTGCCGCCCTTCTCTTGCTTGCCGCCCTCCCCGTCACGGTGGCCCGGGCATCGCGGGCGAAAAAGACCGCCGCCAAGACTGAGGTACGTCGCACCGATACGTTGCCGCGCAACGACCGCCGCCGCTACGACTACTTCTACCTCGAGGCCGTGCGCCAGCAGGAGGCCGGACACTACGACGCTGCTTTCGAACTCTTCAGCCATTGCCTCTCCATCGACCCTTCGGCCGCAGAGACCTACTACGCCCTCGCCGCCTACTACTCCGAGATGAACCGCGACTCCACGGCCCTGCTCTCCCTCGAACGCGCCGCCTCGCTCTCGCCCGGCAATGATACCTATCAGGAGCGTGTGGCCCAGTATTATATCGGAACAAAGAACTACGACAAGGCTATCGATGCCTACGAGAATCTCTACGCCCATCACCGCGACCGCAGCGACGTGCTCAGCATACTCTGCCAACTCTACCGTGCCAAGAAAGACTATACCAAGTGGCTCTCCACGCTCGACCGTATGGAACAGGTGGATGGGGCCAACGACGAACTGGCCATCACGCGCATGAGCGTCTATGAGTCGATGGGCGAGAAAGAAAAAGCGTGCGAGGCGCTCCGCCGGCTCGTCGACATCCATCCCAACGAACCGGCCTACAAGGTGATGCTCGGCAACTGGCTCGTGCAGCACGAGCACGGCAGTGAGGCTTATCCCTACTTTGCCGATGCCCTCGCCGATGACCCCAACAACGAGTTTGCCCAAAACTCCCTCTACGACTATTACCGCTCCACCGGACAGGACTCCGCCGCCATCGCCCTGCGCGACCGCATCCTCTTCAGTCCCAAGGCCGAGGCCAAGACCAAACTCTCGCTCCTGCAACAGATCATCCAGGAAAACGAGAAGGCCGGCGGCGACAGTACACAGGTGCTTGCCCTCTTCGACAGTCTGATGGTTTCGCCTGTGCGCTCGTCGGAGGTGGCCATCCTGCGTGCTGCCTACATGCAACTCAAGAAGATGCCTGACGCTGCCGTCAAGCAGGCCTTCTACGATGTGCTCGACATCAGCCCCGACAATGCTGAGGCCCGTATCGAACTGATCATGATGCTTTGGGACGAGCATGCCTGGGATGAGATCATCTCCATCTGCTCCGCAGCCGTGCAGTATACGCCCGAGGATATGCGCTTCTACTACTTTCTCGGCCTGTCCTACTACAACAAGGACGACAACGACCGTGCCCTCGATGCCCTGCAGCGCGGGGTGGGGGAGATCAATGCGTCGAGCAACCACGATATCGTGTCCGATTTCTATGCCATCATGGGCGACATCCTCTACCGCAAGGGACAGATCGACGCTTCCTTTGAGGCTTATGACAACTGTCTGAAATGGAAGGAGGACAACGTGATGTGTCTCAACAACTACGCCTACTTCCTCAGCGAGTACCGGCGCGACCTCGACAAGGCCGAGCAGATGAGCCAGAAGGCGGTCAAGGCCGAACCGGGCAACGCCACCTACCTCGACACCTACGCCTGGATACTCTTCCTGCGCGGCAACAACGCCTACGCCCTCAAATATATCGACCAGGCCATCGAGGCCGACACCGACAGCGTGCCGAGCGCCGTCATCCTCGAGCACGGCGGCGACATACACGCCGTGTGCGGCGATACCGACCAGGCTGTCGAACTGTGGCAGCGTGCCATCGATGCCGGCAGCGACAACAAGGCCCTGATCAACAAGAAAATACGTCAACGCAAATACATCGAAAACAAGAAATAACCCATGAGACTTCTCCGTATACTCCCTATCGTCACGCTGGTCTTCCTCGCCTCGTGCGCCAGCAAGAAGACGGTCGTCACCGACGGCACTACCTCTGCCACCGCATCGTCCTCCGCGTCGCACAAGTCGTATGCCGCCTCGTCGCTCGCCTTTGTGCAGAAAGTCAGCGACGGCCGTGTCTATACCAAGAATATTGTCAGCGGCATGTCGTTCCGCCTGCAGACCTCCAGCAAGAAAGTCGAGGTGTCGGGCAAACTCTCCATGCGCCGCGACCAGGTGATCCGCCTGCAACTCTTCCTCCCCATCATCGGTACTGAGGTGGGACGTCTGGAGTTCACGCCCGATCATGTGCTGCTCATCGACCGTCTGCACAAGGAGTATGTCGAGGCCGGGTACGACAAGGTATCGTTCCTCAGCGAGAACGGCATCACCTTCTACAGTCTGCAGGCCCTCTTCTGGAACCAGCTCTTCCTCCCCGGCAAACAGGATCTCTCGGAGTCTGACCTCAAATCCTTCACCGCCGACCTTTCCGGCTCCGATGCGATAGTGCCTGTCGCCTACGCTGCCGGCAAGATGGCCTACTCGTGGACAGCCGACCGCACCACCGCCCGTCTGCTCTCGGCCATCGTCTCCTACAGCAGTGCATCGCACGGCAAGTCGGCCCTCTCGTGGCAGTACGACGACTTCCGCAGTGTGGGTTCGAAGCAGTTTCCGGCCCGGCAGACCTTCACCTTCACCACCACCGCCACCTCATCGCTGCAGTCGGCCACGGTGACCGTCGCCATGGACAATATCAAGACCGACGACTCCTGGGAGGCGACCACCACCGTCTCATCGAAGTACAAGCGCGTCGAAGCCGACGACCTGCTGCGGAAACTTACCAATTTCTGATTTTCACTGTGTTCTAACGTAACGGTTGATATAAACTGATTTGCTACATGAGAAGACTCCTCATCGCCCTTATGGTGCTCTTGCTGGCCGCCCCGGTCTGTGATGCGCAGAAAAAGCGTACCACCACCAGAACGTCTGCCACGGCCTCTGCCTCGAAGAAGAAAAAGCCGGCTGCGTCGGGCAAGAGAACCACCGCCAGGAAGAAGACCACCAAGAAAAAAACGGCTGCGCCTACCTATACCAACGAGTCGATACGCGGACTGCAAAACCAGCGCTCCAAGTTGCAGAAACAGATCCGTCAGCAGGAACAGGCGCTCAAGGCCAACCGTGCGGCCGTGGCCGAGCGACTCAAAAATCTCATGACCATCAACAGTGAGATCGACCGCCATCAAAAAAATATCGACGGCATCGAAAACGATATCACGCATATCGAGAGCAACCTCGACCTGCTCAATGCCCAGCTCCGTACCCTTGAGGAACAACTCGCCGAGCGCAAGGCCAAATATGTCAAGTCGATGCGCTACCTCACCCGTCAGCATACCTTCCAGGACCGGCTGATGTTCATCCTCTCGGCCAAGAACTTCGCGCAGATGTTCCGCCGCCTGCGGTTCGTGCGCGAATATGCCGCCTTCCAGCGGGCACAGGGCGATGCAGTAAGGGCAAAACAGAATCAGGTCAACGACAAGCACCGCCAGTTGCAGACCGTCAAGGGGCAGAAGAACGTACTCCTCTCCCGCGGACAGCGTGAGCGCGATGCCCTCCAGGGGCAACAGGACGAACAGAAGAAAGTGGTGGCCACGCTGCAAAACCAGCAGCGCACCATACAGCAGGTCATCGACCAGCGCCGACGCGAGAGTGCCGCGCTCAATGCACAGATCGACAAACTCATTGCAGAGGAGGCCGCCCGCGTGCGTGCCCGTGCCGAGGCTGAGGCCCGCCGCAAGGCTGAGGCCGAGCGTAAGGCTGCCGAGCGGCGTGCTGCCGAACTGGCCCGCAAGCAGGCCGCTGCCGAGGCTGCCGCCCGTGAGAACGAGCGCCGCGTAGCCGAGGCCCGTCGCAAGGAGGAACAAATGCGTGCCGAAGCCCGTGCCGCCGAAGCCCGTGCCGATGCCGCTGCGAAAGCGCGTGCCGATCAGGCAGCCCGCGAAGCCGAGGCCGAGCGTGCCGCAGCCGAGCGCAAGGCCCGTGCCGACGAGGCCCGCAACAAGAAAGAGATTGCCGAGGCCAAGCGCGATGTGGAGACGGCCAGCACCGTCAGCAGCGTCGACCGTATGATGAGCAACGGCTTTGAGGCCAACCGTGGCCGTCTGCCCATGCCGATCACCGGGTCGTACCGCATCGTCAGCCATTTCGGACAGAATAACGTGGAGGGTCTGCGTGGTGTCACCATCGACAACAAGGGCATCAACATCCTCGGATCGGCCGGTTGCCAGGCTCGCAGCATCTACGACGGTGAGGTAAGTGCCGTCTTCGGATTCGGCGGCACAATGGTCGTCATGGTACGCCACGGTGTCTACATCTCCGTCTACTGCAACCTCAGCAGCGTCTCCGTACACCGCGGACAAAAGGTGTCCACCCGCCAGGCCCTCGGCACCGTCGGCCCCGACCATATCCTCCAGTTCCAGTTGCGGCGCATACAGGACAAACTCAATCCCGAGGCGTGGCTCGGACGGTAAAGCCCCGTAGGGAACGAAAATAGGTTTTGCGCGGCCAAGCCCCGTAGGGAACGAAAATAGGTTTTGCGCGGCCAAGCCCCGTAGAAACGAAAAACAGGTTTTTGTGCGGCCAAGCCCCTACGGGGCTGGTCGTGCCGTGGCAATATTTTTTTTATTTTCCCCCTACAATATCGAGTACCTCGGCTTCTGTCCGGTCAAACGGTCCGTTGTGCTCGAGTTTGAGCGTACACATGGCGGCGGCGAAGCGGCCGGCCTCGTCATAGCCGGCTCCCTGCGCCCGGCACCAGAGGTATCCGGCGGAGTAGGTGTCGCCGCAGCCGGTGGCGTCGACAATCTCGTGGGGAGGGTAGGCGGGTATCTCGTGGAACTTGCCTTCGGCGTAGATGAGCGAGCCGTAACTGCCCAGCGTCACGAGCGACTCCTTCACACCCCAGGCTGCCAACTGTCGGGCGGCGGCACGCGGGTCTTTCTCGCCCGTGATGACCTCCATCTCCTTCTCGTTGACCTTGATGATGTCGGTGGCGGCAAGTATCTCGCGCTTGCCGGCCCAGTCTATGGGATGCACGTCCTCACCGCGTACTTCGCGCAGATAGCCCTGTGCGTCGATGGAGATGAGACCCTTGGTCGACAGGTACTTGATCACCTCAGGCGAAAAGTCGTCGCTCAGCAGCGAGCCGAGGTGGAAGACGCGGGCCTCCACATTGCGCAGTTCGTCGACCGTAAACGGGTCGGCCTTGGCGAGCACGCGCTGTGTGCGGTCGTTCTGGTTTTCCCCGTACTTGTTTTCGAAGAACACGCTGTTGCGGCTCGGGTAGGTGGTCACGTCGATACCGGCCGTGCGCATCTCGTCGACGACCTGCATGTCGTCGGCACCGAGTTTGGTGATCAGTTCGAACGGTACGTTGTGGGGCAGACTGTTGATAGCGTAGGCGAAGTAGAATGATGTACCGCCTGCCATATAAGTGGTTTTGCGTGGGGTCACAATCTTGTCTTTGGTGATGTGACCGATGCAGCAGATATCTTTCATCGATTGTGGATTAGAGTACAAAGGTACGCATATTTTCCAAATTCCCTTTTTCTTGTTCCCCTTTTTCTCCGGCGTAGGGCCGTCCCTTTCTTTTGCGGTGTACAACAAATCAAAAAATCTGTAAAAAAATGGAAAATGCATACTATATAATAATGTATGAAAAAAGAAATGCTTACTTTTGCGCCGCGAAAAGAGAGGGGTAAGGTCTGTATAGTCCGGCGGTATGCGCCGATTGCAGACCGATACGTTTCCCTCCATAGATGAAACCAGACAGACCAAGTATACAGACAAGGCATGCAAGACAATTTAGTCATCGTCGAGAGCCCCGCGAAGGCCAAGACCATAGAGAAATTTTTAGGATCCGACTACAAGGTGATGTCGTCCTACGGACATATACGCGACTTGAAGAAAAAGGAACTGAGCCTCGATGAGAAGACGCTCCAGCCCGACTACGTCATCCCCAAAGACAAGGCCGACATTGTGAAGAAACTCCGCGAGTGCGCGAAGGCCACCAAGAAGGTGTGGCTCGCTTCCGATGAGGACCGCGAGGGAGAGGCTATCTCGTGGCACCTGTGCGAGGTGCTCGGTCTCGATAAGGCATCGACCAACCGTATCGTGTTCCACGAGATCACCAAGCCCGCCATACTCGCGGCCATCGAGCATCCCCGTCATCTCGACATGAACCTGGTCAATGCCCAGCAGGCACGCCGCGTGCTCGACCGCCTTGTCGGTTTCAAGGTGTCGCCCGTACTGTGGCGCAAGGTGAAGCCCGGACTCTCTGCCGGACGTGTGCAGAGCGTGACCGTGCGGCTCATCGTAGAGCGCGAGCGCGAGATACAGCAGTTCAAGAGCACGCCCTACTACCGTGTGTCCGCCCTCTTCGGCGTGACCAACGCCGACGGCTCAGCCTCTGAGGTGAAGGCCGATCTCGACCGCCGCTTCTCTACCCACGATGAGGCTGTCGCCTTCCTCGAAGCCTGTATCTCTGCGACTTTCACTGTAGGCGAAGTCACGAAAAGTCCCACCAAGCGCTCGCCTGCAGCCCCGTTTACAACCTCTACCCTCCAGCAGGAAGCCGCCCGCAAACTCGGTTTCACCGTTTCGCAGACCATGATGGTCGCCCAGCGGCTCTACGAGAGCGGACTTATTACTTACATGCGTACCGATAGTGTCAACCTGTCGAAACTCTGCATCGGTGCCGCCAAGGAGGAGATCACCCGGCTCTATGGCGAGGAGTACAGCAGTCCCCGCACCTACCATACCCATTCCAAGGGCGCACAGGAAGCCCACGAGGCCATCCGCCCCACCTACATGAGCAACACCACCATCGAGGGTACCTCACAGGAGCGCCGCCTCTACGACCTGATATGGAAGCGCACCATCGCCTGTCAGATGGCAGATGCGCAGATAGAGCAGACCACGGTATCCGTCGACATACAGAACGACAGCGTCGCTGAGGGACTTCACGGCGAGAAGTTCGTCGCCCAGGGCGAAGTAGTCAAGTTCGACGGATTTCTGAAGGTCTACAGCGAGTCTACCGACGATGACGACGATGCCGCCTCTCCCTTCTCCCACCGCCTGCCCGCCATGGCAGAGGGCGATGTGCTGCAGCGCCGCGAGATCAGCGTCACCGAACGCTACTCGAAAGGCCCGGCCCGCTACACCGAGGCCGGCCTCGTGAAGAAACTTGAGGAGCTCGGCATCGGCCGCCCTTCCACCTTCGCCACCATCATCAGTACCATACAGCAGCGCGAGTATGTGCAGAAGGGCGACAAGAAGGGCGAAGAACGCCCCTACACTGTCGATGTGCTCCGTGGCAAGCAGATCACTACCGTGCGCAAGACCGAGACTACGGGCAGCGTGAAGGGCAAACTCCTGCCTACCGATATCGGCATCGTGGTCAATGATTTCCTTATGGAGAATTTCCCCGAGATCATGGACTACAATTTCACGGCCACCGTCGAACAGCAGTTCGACCGTATATCCGAGGGCGAGGAACAGTGGACTGACATGATGCACACCTTCGATGCCGCCTTCGAACCGAACGTCGAGAAGGTGATGAACGCCCGCTCCGAGCACAAGGCCGGCGAGCGCCAACTCGGTGTCGACCCCGAGAGCGGCCAGCCTGTATTTGTCAAGATCGGCCGCTACGGTCCTGTCGTGCAGATCGGCGAGGCCGGTGGCGACGAGCGTCCCCGCTTCGCCCATATCCCTGCCGACAAGAGCATGGAGACCATCACGCTCGACGAGGCCCTCGAGATGTTCCGTCTGCCCCGCACCGTGGGCGAGTTTGAGGGTACGCCGGTGGTCATCGGTGCCGGACGCTTCGGCCCCTACGTCATGCACGAGAAGAAGTATGTCTCGCTTGCCAAGGACGACGACCCCATGACCGTCACCCTCGACCACGCCATACAGCTCATCCTGCAAAAACGCCAGCAGGAGGCCCAGCGCCATATCAAGTCGTTCCCCGAGGATGCCAAACTTGAGGTGCTCAACGGCCGCTACGGTCCCTATATCGCCTACGACGGCAAGAACTACCGTCTTCCCAAGGAACTGCACGACACGGCTGCCGACCTCACCTACGAGAAGTGCATGGAGATTGTCAACACCGCACCCGCACCCAAGAAGACGCGCACGGCGCGCCGCAAGTCGTAGACCGCCATGCGCCGCATTATCGTTCTCGGCTATATGGGGGCCGGCAAGACCACCGTCGGTCGGGCCTTGGCCCGCGACCTCGGTCTTGACTTCTACGATCTCGACCGCTACATCGAAAACCGCATGCACTGTACCATCAAGGATATCTTCGACCGCCGCGGCGAGGAGGGTTTCCGGCTCGTCGAGCGGGCCATGCTCCACGAGGTGGCCGAGTTTGAGGATGTGGTCATCAGCAGCGGCGGCGGCACGCCCTGCTTCTTCGACAATATGGACTATATGTGCCGTCAGGCCGACACGGTCTATCTCCGTGCCACGCCCGAGGTGCTGCACGCCCACCTGCAGATGGGGCACACCGTGCGTCCCCTGCTCCTGGGCAAGACCGACGACGAGGTGCGTGCTTTTGTCGCCGAGCACCTGCGCCAGCGCGAACCCGTCTATCTCCGCGCCCGCTGCACGGCCGATGTCTGCGTGCTCGACACCCGCGAAAAAATCGCCGATACCGTCACCCGCATCAAGACGATGCTCGGGGTGGAGCGTGTCCCGTAGGGACGACATAATATAGGGTAGGGGCTTGCCCCTACCTCTCGTGGAATGTCCTTCCCTCTGCCCCTGTAAGGGGCGCATAGTATAGGGTAGGGGCTTGCCCCTACTTCTTGCGGAATGTCCTTCCCTCTGCCCCTGTAAGGGGCGCATAGTATAGGGTAGGGGCTTGCCCCTACCTCTCGCGGAATGTTCTTCCCTCTGCCCCTGTAAGGGGCGCATAATTGAAAAAAATCATCGATGAAATGGGCAAAAATGCCCTCTACCAAACCCGAACAACCATAACACACTACACAAGAAGAATACGAAATGAAGAAATGGACCATTGAGGACGCCAAGGAACTCTACAACATCAACGGTTGGGGAACCTCCTACTTCGGAGTCAACGACAAGGGCGACATGTACGTCTCCCCCTGCAAGGACAACACGCAGATCGACCTGCGCGATGTCATGGACGAGCTCGCCCTGCGCGATGTCTCCTCCCCGGTGCTCCTCCGCTTCCCCGACATTCTCGACAACCGTATCGAGAAGACGGCCAGTTGTTTCCAGAAAGCCTCCGAGGAGTACGGCTACAAGGCCGACAACTTCATCGTCTATCCCATCAAGGTCAACCAGATGCAGCCGGTGGTCGAGGAGATGATCTCCCACGGCCGCAAGTTCAACCTCGGTCTCGAGGCCGGATCGAAGCCCGAGCTGCATGCCGTCATCGCCGTGCAGTGCCAGAGCGACTCCATCATCATCTGCAACGGATACAAGGACCAGTCTTACATCGAACTGGCGCTCCTGGCACAGAAGATGGGCAAGCGTATCTTCATTGTCATCGAGAAACTCAACGAACTGGAACTTATCGCCCGCATCGCCCGCAAACTTGGGGTGAAACCCTACCTCGGCATCCGTATCAAACTGGCCTCTTCGGGCAGCGGCAAGTGGCAGGAGAGCGGCGGCGACGCCTCCAAGTTCGGTCTGACGAGCGGCGAACTGCTCGACGCGCTGGCCATGCTCGAGAAGTATGAGATGCGCGACTGCCTGCGGCTCATCCACTTCCATATCGGCAGCCAGGTCACCAAGATACGCCGTATACAGACGGCCCTGAGAGAAGCCTCGCAATTCTATATCCAACTCCACCGCATGGGCTACAATATCGACTTTGTGGACTGTGGCGGCGGACTGGGTGTAGACTACGACGGCACACGCTCGTCGAGCTCGGAGAGTTCGGTCAACTACTCCATCCAGGAGTACGTCAACGACTGTATCTACACCTTTGTCGACGCTGCCGACAAGAACAACCTCCCTCACCCCAACATCATCACCGAGAGCGGACGGTCGCTGGCCGCCCACCACTCCGTGCTCGTCATCGATGTGCTCGAGACGGCCTCGCTGCCAGAGATGCCCGAGGAGTACGAGCCCGACGAGAACAGCCACCAACTGGTCAAGGATCTCTACGAAATATGGGACAACCTCAACTCCCGCACCATGCTCGAAGACTGGCACGACGCGGTGCAGATACGCGAGGAGGCGCTCGAACTGTTTGCCCACGGCATACTCGACCTCAAAAACCGTGCCGAGATCGAAAAGATGTACTGGAGCGTCTGCCGCGAGATACACATGCTCTCGCGCCATCTCAAGCATACACCCGAGGAACTGCTCAACCTCGACAAACTCCTTGCCGACAAGTATTTCTGCAATTTCTCGCTCTTCCAGTCGCTGCCCGACTCCTGGGCCATCGACCAGCTCTTCCCCATCGTGCCGCTGCAACGCCTCGATGAGCGCCCCACGCGCAGTGCCACCCTGCAGGACATCACCTGCGACTCCGACGGCAAGGTAGCCAACTTTGTCACCAGCAACGCCAACTCCCACATCCTTCCCGTGCACGCCCTGCGCAAGAACGAACCCTACTATCTCGGTGTGTTCCTTGTCGGTGCCTACCAGGAAATACTCGGTGATATGCACAACCTCTTCGGTGACACCAATGCCGTGCATATCAGCGTGCGCGACGGCGAATACCATATCGACCAGGTGTTCGACGGAGAGACCGTCGCCGAGGTGCTCGACTATGTGCAGTACAACCCCAAGAAACTTGTGCGCCAACTCGAGATTTGGGTGACCAAGAGCGTCAAGGACGGCCGCATCACCCTCGAAGAAGGCAAGGAGTTCCTTGCCAACTACCGCTCGGGACTCTATGGGTATACGTACCTCGAGTAAGAGTGATCGAACACCATCTTACGAGGCGTTCCATGCGTTGAATTCAGCCTATGCACTCCATGTTTTTTGTATTTAGTATTTTCAGAATAACTTTCTGGAAAAATACTAATTGGAAAAATATTGGTGTCCGGTAAAATGTCGCAAATGGAGAACCCGTAGGGATTTGCGATTTTTACCGGGCGCAATTTGCAATTTTTGTCCATCACCAATAATAATTTATACGGCCACCAATAATTCCCAAACCCGACACTCGTACAATCTTATTCGTGCGATTTGTTGAATTCGTGGTTCTTCCCCCATTACGTGTTTTCCCCGATGAAATCGCCGTTTTTTGCACCTTTGTCACATTTCTCGTCCGTTTTTATTGTTTCCATCGGCCGAAATGTGACAACTTGGGTGGAAGATTGTTGCAAATTTACTCCCTGTTTCTCCATAATTTTATCTACCTTTGCACTCGGTAAACTACGGCGAGGCGTTGCCGTATCACGACAATTGAAAAAGTCAGGAATAATAAGATACACAAAATAAAACAAACGTAACAATTCAATCTGTATTTATGAGAAGATTTACTCTCAAAACCGTAGCCCTGGCTCTTCTGGGGCTGTTCGGGGCACAAGGCGTTTGTGTCCAAGCACAAACATGGACTGGCTCAACACCATCCGACGCCAACAACAAGACCGTCTATCTCTACAACGTAGGCGCAAAGAAGTTTCTTGGCAAGGGCGGACGATGGGGAACGGAGGCGAACCTCAACTATGAGGGTGTGCCTTTCACACTCACTTTCTCTTCATCAAAAATCACACTGCAGTCGCAGGTGAAGGCAGAAGGTGGTGCCTCCACATCATCCGGCTACTTGCAGCGTATGGACGGAACAGGATCTACATCCACCCACGACTATGGCAACTTCTTCGTTGACCGCCCTACAGCAAGCAGTTTTACTGCAACTCAGACTGCTGACAATACGAATTTTTACACGCTGCAGACCACGCAGAACTTGACTACCTATTACATGATTGGCGGTGGAAGCGGCAATGTAACTAGCGAGACCACTGTCGACTCTGCAAGCATCGCATACAGCCAGTGGATAATCGTAACTGATGAAGAGCGTCGCAAAGCATTCGAATCTGCTGAGGCTGCCAACGCTCAGCCAGTCAACGCTACGTTCTTGATATATGACTACGATTTTGCGCGTAACGACAACTCTGTCTCTGTATGGAAGACTGGTTCTGAAGGCACTACAAGCCTTTCCTATAACATCTCCACTGTGCACAAGCCCACCGACGCTTACGCGTCTTCAACCAATCCGGTAAAACAATACACGCACACATATACCCGCACCAGCGAACAATCTACCCAATCCATCACCAATATTGTTGACAGTGCTACTTGGGCAAAGGCAATGCCGACTGTAACTGTAGATGGTTATAAATACTCCTACTCCTCTTGTAAAGAGGCCACTTCTCTCACCGAGGGTTACACCTACTATGTGGGCAACGGCTATGCCAATGACTCATACAACGGAAAGTACGACCCATTGACCTTGACTGACTTCACCGACGAGGAGAACCGCCAAGCCGCTTTCGGCGGCAACTGGACGGCCAACATCCACGGTGCATCGGGTGTTGTGCAGCAGACCCTTACCTCAACCAACATGGTGCGCAAGGGATATTACCGCGTATCTTGCAAGGCGTTCACCACTGCTACTCAAGGAACGGTGCATCTGTGGGCGGGTAGCGGTGAATACAGTACCGATGCTGAAAGTGAGAAATACGCCTACACCGCAATCCCCAAAATCACTGAGGCTCCCGAGACCTATGTGGCTGCATCGCAGATGCTGGAGACAGGTGGTCAGACCTATGACGCTTCGGTGAAGGTATATGTTGAGAATACAAGCGACCTCCTCAAGTTCGGTATCTACGTTGACGGTGCTGACGCTACCGCTTGGACCTGCTTCGACGACTTCGCCATCGAGTACCTCGGCGACCCGACAACCGTGCTCGTGCTCGACGAGGACCAGACCAACGGCGCCTACATCAAGAACCAGGCAACAAAAGACGGTGACGAACTGAAAACCGTGAAACTCTACCTCCACCGCTCTTTGAACGTTGACAAGTGGAACTCACTCGTTCTCCCCGTCGACCTCACCGTAGGTCAGGTGAAGTCCGCCTTCGGCGACCAGGTGCGCATCTCCGAACTTAAGGGTGCAACCGACGAAACCCGTCCCGAAACCATCATCTTCAAGGCTATCACGGCCGACCGCAACAACAACAACGAGATTGCCATCAAGTCCGGTCAACTCTACCTCGTGAAGCCGACCAAGGCAATGCCTACCGATCAGATCGCAGTAGAATTTGAAGTGCCTGGCCAAACAGAAAAGGACACAATCACCTCTTACTACACCATCGTCGGTGTAACCTACGCACACGCCGCCGACGTGAAAGATACCGACTATAGCAAGAAGGTAGTAGGCACTGAAGGTGCTGAGACCTGGGGCAGCACCACCAAGGTGAAGTTCTGTGGTACATACGTCAAACTCGGTGACACCAACCCAATCCCCGTAAAGTCTTATGTTCTGAGCGGCAACAACGTGGGCGGCACCGCCGGAGTGTGGTACTACCGCACCGTGACGACCCCATCGAAGGGCTTCCGCGGATGGTTGGAGACCATAGAGGGAGAGACCTCGACAGGTATCCAATATGAACTCGACGGCGTGGTGGAGAAGGCCAACGGTGATGCAACCGGCATCGGAGACATCGTAGCCAACCCCAACGCCATCAGCGGCAACATCTACAACCTCAACGGACAACTCGTGCGCCGCAACGCCACCTCACTCGAAGGTCTCGCCTCCGGCATCTACGTGGCAGGCGGCAAGAAATATGTCGTAAAGTAAACATCCACAACCACTAAACAAAAGGACAAACAACAATGAAAAAGACTTATATCCAGCCCAGCGTGGAAATCGTACGCCCCGTCATGGAGCACATCATGATCGCCGCCAGCATCCAGAACATCGAGGGTGAAAACCAATCCGGTGTCGAAGAGAACAACAAAGACGGTTTCGAAGCCGGCGGCAACGGCAACAACTACGGTTGGGAAGACGATAGCGAATGGTAAAGCCATAAATGGCGTACCATTCGGTAGCCCCGATAATGGAGGGTAGCCACCCGGTAGCCCCGTAGGGGCGGCATAGAGGATAGGGCCTCGGCCCTATCATAGCCTCGAATCTCAAACATTGCCCCTGTAAGGGGCGCATATTTCAAATGCCTCAAATGCGGTTGAATTGTGCGCCCCTTACAGGGGCAATTTCTTTGGCATCAATGTAAAAACGTAGGGGCATGCCCCTACGCTACAATCTGTCGTCCCTACGGGACCCGCCGGTTGCGATATTTTTTCCATATACCAATCATTTGCGATGCACTTTTCCACATTATATATATAATACATGCTCCATTCCCCCGTGTGGAATGTATTATTGTCACCCGCCGCATTGGGAATCCGCGTATGTTATGCATATCCGCTTACTTTCTGTCAAATTGTAAGTGATTTTCACGGTCTGTTTCTCCTTTCATACACGGAAAACGCATAAAATGTGCATTTTTACATACGCGAGGGCGGAAATGGGATGAATATTGTTAATTTACGTTTAATTTTGTACCCGATTGCAACCAATATTTGGTATACACATAGATTTCCGCTAATTTTGCAAACTGATTTTAATAAGTGTGAAAGAAATGACTGCAAATTGTAATGTTTCGCAGCAACTTTCCGACCCAGTTGTCTGTGTGGACGCACACAATATTTGTCAAAGCATATATACAAGATAGGTATTGTACGATAAGGATACAAATTTATCATTATTATAATTTTTAACAAGAGAGAGATTTTATGAAAAAAAGACTGACAATGATTCTTGCCTGCCTTTTCCTCGCTGTGGGAATGGTGTTGGCACAGACGCGTGTCACGGGCCGTGTGACGTCCGCTGAGGACGGCGAGCCTGTAATCGGCGCATCGGTCAAGGTCCTCGGTACCAGCACTGGTACGATCACCAACGCCGACGGCGAGTTTGTTCTCAATGTAAAGCCGGGTACTCAGATTGAAGTGACCTACCTCGGCATGCTCCCCAAGAAAATGAAGGCTTCGGGCAAGATGAACATCGTGCTCGAGTCAGATAGCCACACGCTCGGCGACGTCGTCGTTACCGGTTACGGTTCTGCCCGTAAGCTCGGTACTATCGCCGGATCTGTAGAGACCGTATCGGGCAAGACCCTCGAAAACCGTCCTGTTGCCAACATCGGTGACGCCATGCAGGGACAGGTAGCCGGTCTGCAGGTGTTCACCTCCTCCGGTGAGCCTTCTGCCACCGTTTCGATGAACATCCGCGGTATCACCTCTATCAATGCATCCACCACTCCGTTGTTCATCCTCGACGGATCTGAGATTTCCTCCAATACCTTCCTTTCGCTCAACCCGAACGACGTTGAGTCGATGACCGTCCTCAAGGACGCCTCCGCTACCGCCATCTACGGTTCGCGTGCAGCCAACGGCGTTGTCGTGCTCACCACCAAGAAGGGTAAGTTTGGTGAGGCTCCCACCATCACCATCAGCGCACAGTACGGTGTCTCCAAGATGACCGGCGACCGCACCGACCTGATGAACTCCGAGCAGTGGCTTAACTTTCAGGAGATGGTCAGCCCCGCTTTGGCCAACAACGCCAACTTCCAGGCTGAGAAGGCTTACTACAAGAAGTACGGTATCAGCACCGACTGGGTCAGCGAGTTCTTCAGCGGTTCTGCTCCTACCGCTCAGGTTGACGCCAGCGTACGCGGCGGTTCGCAGAACACGAACTACCTCCTCTCTTTCCAGCACTACACCGCAGACGGTATTCTCGATGACTCCAACATGCGTCGCGAGAACTTCCGTGCCAACATCGAAGCCAAGATCACTCCTTGGATGAAGGTAGGTTCTAACACCAACCTCTCGTTCACCAAGACCGGCACCACCGCTTTCGGCTCTTCTAGCAACAGCGTGTACAACAAGTCTTACGCTGCCCACATCTATTCTCCTATCGAAACCCGCTACGAGATCAAGGGTCTTGACAGAAGCGACTACGCCAACAGTACCTTCGAAGGCTACGGCGACGAGAAAATCTATCTCGACGTGATGGGCTACTACAACCCCTACTGGCTCTCCAAAGTGCAACCTTCCAGCAGCAGCCGTATCCGTATCAACGAGAACGCCTATGTCAACATCAACCCTGTCAAGGGTCTGAACTTCCGTTCTGCTCTCGGTCTTGATGCCAATGACCTGATCACCAAGTATACTTGCTACAACACACTCGACAGCGATCCTTCTGTATTCCCCACCGGTGCTTCGCGTCGTACCGCTTCCCGCAACTATCGTTGGACAGTGACCAACACCATCGAATACAAGTTTGATATCGCCAAAGACCATCAGTTCACCGTACTTGTCGGCCAGGAGTCAATGGTATCGAAGACCGATGCTTTCGGTATCTATGCCACAGGTCTTACCGACAATCGTCTGACCCTCCCCTCTGCAGGTACAACTTGGGAGGCAAGTTCTGTAGGTATCTCTGAGGAAGTGCGCAACTCTTGGTTCGGTATGCTCAACTATGGTTACGCTGACAAGTACTATGTAGACCTCTCTATCCGTCGTGACGGTTCTTCACTCTTCGGTGCCAACAACCGTTGGGCTACCTTCGGTGCTGCCGCCTTCATGTGGAACGTCACAGGTGAGAAGTTCATGCAGGGCACCCGCTCTTGGCTGAACGACCTGCAGGCAAAGGTAAGTTACGGTTCTACCGGTAACTCCGGTATCGACCCCTACATGGCCCTCGGTCTGGTAGGACAGGGCGGTACCTACAACAAGCAGACCTCTACTGTCATCTCCAACCCCTCCAACCCCGATTTGACTTGGGAGACCGTGAAGACCTTCAACGTCGCTTTGAGCGGTAAGGTACTCAACCGTGTCACCTTCGACTTCGAATACTACGACAAGCGCACCTCCAACATGTTGATGTCCATCCCCTATTCTTACACCACTGGTTTCTCCGCTGGTTGGGGCAACATCTCCGAGATGAGCAACAAGGGTTTCGACTTCACCATCGGCGTAGACATCATCAAGAACAAGGACTGGTTCTGGAATGTGAAGGTCAACGGCAACTACAACCACAACGAGATCACCAAACTCTATGAGGGCTGCGACTACTACACACTCTCCAACTCAGGTCTCCGTCTTGAGGTAGGCCACTCCTACGGTGAGTTCTATCAGGTACGTTGGAGCCACGTCGATCCCCGTGACGGTCAGAACGTATGGCTCGACAAGAACGGCAACGAGACAAAGGTATACTCTGAGGATGACGCTGTATTCCTCGGCAAGTCTTACATCACTCCGTGGTCAGGCGGTCTTTCTACCACCGTATCTTGGAAGGGTCTGCAGCTCGACCTGCAGTTCACCGGTATGTTCGACCGTTACATCTACAACAACGAGCGCTACTTCACCGAGAACCCCGCCTTCGCTTCTTCCTGCAACCAGACCACCAAGATGCTCAACATGTGGCAGAAGCCCGGCGATGTCACCGATGTTGCTGCAGCCAATAGCGCCCGTCAGTTCGACTCCAGCCTCTTGGAGAACGCCTCGTTCGTACGTCTGAAGTTCGTGCAGCTCTCCTACAACTTCCCGAAGTCACTGCTCGACGCCACCCACTTCATCAAGGGTGCCCGCGTGTTCGTCGTAGGCCGCAACCTGCTGACCTTCACCAAGTACTCCGGCTTCGATCCTGAGGTGAACTCCAACATCACACTCGGTAACTATCCTAACACCCGTCAGTTCTCAGTTGGTGCAGAGTTGACATTCTAACATCCATTTACAATAGAGAATACAAATATGAAAAAAAGAAATATTCTGATATTGCTCGCTGCCGTAGCCGGACTTGCTTCCTGCGATATGGACAAGATGCCTTACGACTCTATCCCCGATACGGAAGCACTCACCACTCCCACCGACTTCAGCAATATGCGTGAAGGTCTCTACACAGGTCTCCGCTCTATGGTAGGCGGTGACTACAGTGTGCAGACCATCCAGGGCGACGAGTTCAATGCCGTCAACGGTTTCTCCAACACCCTCGGTGATGCCTACCGTTGGGATTTCACCAACTCCTTCGGCAATGCATCGAGCATCTATGGCAGTTACCAGACGCTGATCAACCGTGCCAACTTCCTCATCCAGGGCTACGACAAGTGCGACATGAGCAACAAGGTGCTCTTCACCGAGTCTGCGCTCGCTACCATCAAGGTCATCAAGGGCGAGGCATTCTACACCCGCGCTTACTCCCTCTACTACTTGGCCCAGTACTTCTGCGCCGACTATGAGGCCAGCACAGCCGATGCCGCCAACTCTGGTGTTTCCTACCGTCTTGACTACAACCCCTCGTCAGACAAGTCTACCTATCCTGGCCGCAACACGCTCAACGAGACTGTGAAGCAGATCAAGGCTGACCTCGACAGCGCCGCTGTCTACCTCACCACCAAGGGTAGTGCCGGTTCTCCCCGTCTGACCGTAGACGCCATCACTGCCCTGCGTGCCCGTCTCGCCCTCTGGCAGGACGACTACGCTGCTGCAGCCCAGTACGCTACCGAACTGATCAACACCGGCAACTACTCGCTCTGCGAGGTTGATGCTGACATCGAGGATATGTGGCAGCAGGACGGTGCCTTGGAGAGCATCGTACAGTTTGCAGTCGCCACCAGCGAGGGCGCATCTCAGTTGGGTATACGATACTTGCCCTACTCGGCCAACTCTATCCCCGACTATATTCCGACCCAGGCTACCGTCGATCTCTTCTCTGACGATGACTACCGCAAGTCGGTCTACTTCGCACAGTCTACTATCACCACTGCAGCCGGTGCTACCGGTAAGGTGTACATCTTCAACAAGTACATCGACCACACCCGCATCTGGTCTGAGATCGGTTCACAGAGCGAAAGCTACCGTTTCATGATCGAGCCCAAGATGTTCCGCATCGCCGAGATGTACCTCATCGCTGCCGAGGGCTACGCACAGTCTGGCGACCTGACCAAGGCCAACAAGTACCTCAAGGCACTGCAGGAGAACCGTATCATGGATCTCGACTACCAGAACTATACCTCTACCAACACCTTCATGGCCGAACTCCGCAACGAGCGCGAGCGTGAGATGCTCGGTGAGGGTACCCGTATGTTCGACCTCAAGCGTTGGCACATGGGTGTGAAGCGTGGCAAGCCCCAGCAGGATGACCTCTGCAACCTGCCCGGAAGCACCACCACCACCGCCCTCGACAAGGCTTACGGTGATGTACGTATGGTATGGCCTATCCCCAAGGCTGAGATCGATGCCAACCCCAACGTACAGCAGAACCCCGGCTACTAAATCGTTCGCATTTCGTAACAACAAAACAAGATCAGTCACATGAAATATATAAAACTGTTCATGCTCGTCCTCGCAGGCGCACTCTTCACCGCCTGCTCCGATGACGAATCGACCAACACCAACTCCGGTGTGACCGTGGAGTTCGAAAGTTCTGCCATGTCCATCCGTGAAAACGCAGGCTACATCAACGTGCCTGTCAAGATTTCGGGTGCCCGCAACGGCAACGTGCGCTTCACCGTTACCACCGCAGAGGTGGGCAGCAACCCTGCCAAAGAGGATGTACACTACCTGGTGACCACCAAGAACTACAACCTCAACGTAGATACCCTCAAGTCGAACACCGTCAATGTACAGGTGAAGATTGTCAACGACTCTGAGGAGAACGACGCCCGTCAGTTCTCTCTGACCATCGCTTCTGCCGATGGTGCCACCATCGGCAGCACCGCTACCGAGACCATCACCATACGCGACGATGACAGCTCGCTCTACAGCAAGTTCTCCGGCACATGGGTATTGAGCGGTATGTTGGATACCGGTAGTGATGATGGTGCCCAGGCTTTCAGTTCTGAAGTTACCATCAGCACTGCTACCGACGATGCCGAGTATGAGAAGTATCTCTACGTCTCCGCTCCCGGTCTCATCAATATCGGTGCTGCTGTCGACGTGACCATGAAATTGCAGTACGCTTACAGTGAGGACCTCAACGAGGGCTCGTTCGGCATTGTCTGCGGTACTACCTGTTCTACCTACGGTGATAATTACACCTGGATGTTCAAGACCGGTTCTTACCGCAATCCCAGCAACAACCCGCTGGTTGCCGACTGGGAACTCGAAGATGGCAAGATACCTTCAGAGATTACCTTCGAATCTACTGACTTGCTCTTCTACGGTGGTAGCACCTCAAGTTACGGTACTTGGGCCATCCTCTCCAACCTGAAGTTGACCAAGAAGTAAAAATGCAGATATTGTGAACCCCTCACGATACGTCTAATCTCAAGCAGGTAGACAAGACATCGGTTTGCGATGCCCTGTCTCCCTGCTTTTGTTTTTTTAGCAATCCCCTAACTGTTATAAACACTCCTATTTTTATATATACGAAAAATGAAAAAGAAAACACTGCTTACCTCTATGCTTTTGGTCGCTGCCGTCATGACGGGCTCGGCCAAACCGCGTACCACTGCACAACTGCTCGGCGCTGCCCAGAAGGTGCTCTCGGGTACAAGCCTCACCAAGTCGCTGTCCGTACAAGATTTGAAGGTGCTCCAGACCGAATCGCAACTCACCGTCATTGGCTATGAGAATGGCAATTGCGCCGTCATTGCCAATGATGATCAGTTTGACGCCGTGCTCGGATACACCGACAAGCCCTTCACGGGCGATCCCGCTCCCGGCTTCCTCTGGTGGCTTGAGGCCATGAACGCCTCGCTCGAAAGCCAACTGGCCGACGGCGTTGTCGTCAAGGCTTCCGTGGGCAACCGCAAGAACGAGCGCGTGGATCCGTACGTCACCACCACCTGGAACCAGGGCACTCCCTACAACATTCTCTGTCCGGAATATACGTCAGGCAGCGTCACCAAACGCTATGTCACCGGATGTGTGGCCACCGCTATGGCGCAGGTCATCGCCTACCACAAGTGGCCCGAGACCGGCAACAGGAGTATCTCGTACACCTACACCGATGATGTGACGGGCGAGATACGCCGTCTAACGGCCAACCCCGGCAAGACCAACTACGACTATGCCAACATGCTCGACGACTACACCTCCGGCAGCTACAACGATGATCAGGCCACGGCCGTGGCCACACTGATGTATCACTGTGGTCTCTCTGTCAAGATGCAGTACACTGTAGACGGCAGTGGTGCGCAGGTGTATGATGCCTGCAGTGCTGTGCGCCGCTACTTCCGCTATCCCGAGTACACGCCTTACTACTACCGCGACGTGATGTCGTCGGCAGAGTGGATGAACCTCGTCTACCGCGAGATCGACGATGGCTGCCCCGTGCTCTACGCCGGTGCTTCCACAGGCGGCCACTGCTTTGTGCTCAACGGTTACAACGAGAGCGGACAGGTGTATGTCAACTGGGGCTGGGGCGGTTCCGGCGACGGCTTCTTCAACATCTCTTCGCTCAATGGCTACTCCTCGCAGCAGCAGATGGTGCTCATGCGCAGACCTGATGATACCCGTGTGAACTACACCACCTACCGCTCGCTCTTCGGTGCCATGCAGTCGCTGACGATGGCCTACCGTATCGACCGTGTCAATGCTACGGGTCTCATCTACAATTTCGATGTCGATGCCTTCACCGGTGAACTGGGCTTGATTGCCAGCAATCTCTCCACTGGCGAGACCACCGTGCTCGGCTCCGAGTCGCACTCTTCTGTTGTGCTCTTCAATGGTATCAGCGTCGACCTCGACGGTCCTACCGAAGGTCTGGCAGACGGCGAGTACCGCGTGTACCTTGCAACCAAGAGCACCAAGGAGACCGACTGGCAACCCGTTCGCACCTCCGACTCTTACCGCAACAGTTACCTCATGACCAAGAAGGGTGACGGCGTATCGATCACCGCCGAGAAGAGCAATGCGGGTTGGATGACGGGCATTGGCGATATCACGGTCAACAAGTCTGCATCAGCCGCCACCACCGTGCGCGTCTACGACACCACCGGCCGTGAGGTCTACTCCGCCCCCGCCGCCTCCTTCTCCCTCAACGACGTGCCCGCCACGGGTATGCTCATCGTCAAACAAGGCGCAGAGAGCAAGAAGGTGATCAAGTAAGAATGAATAGTTCCCAATAGGGATATCGCAAGCAAGGAGTCCCGTAGGGATTTGAACACAAACCAATTAAGGATTTCGCAAGCGTGAGTCCCGTAGGGACGACAGATTATAGCGTAGGGGTTTACCCCTACGTTTTTTATTGGTGCCCAATAAATTGCCCCTGTAAGGGGCGCATATTTCAACCATTACGGAGATATTGAATTATGCGCCCCTTACAGGGGCAACGTTTTGTATCTATGGGTTGAGATAGGGGTAAACCCCTATCCTCTATTGAGGGCACTGAAAAAGTCCCTCATGCCGAATATGCCCCTAAAACGGGGTGCCAA
>CAVFEZ010000046.1:0-22760 GCA_963621665.1 Akkermansia muciniphila
ACTATGCGCCCCTTACAGGGGCACGTTGTTGATAACCCTATCAAAACGTAGGGCTCACGCCCTACGCTATAGTCTTTCGTCCCTACGGGACTCGCCTGTCGCGGTATTTTTTACCGGACATATATATACGGGATCTTTACCCAAATATCAAAAAAATCGTGACATTCCGCACGATACGTTGAATTATCGCCCCCTACAGGAACCACCTATCACGACTCGGCCCCGCCGCCGCCCGAGTCGCCGCCGCCGAAATCTCCGCCAAAACTTCCGCCGTCATAGCCGCCGCCATAGCCGCCACGCCGACCCATCATCGAACCGAGGAACAGGCCGGTGAGCAAGGCACCCGTACCGCCCGTACCGCCGCCGTCGAGCGGATGGTCGCGCACGACAATATGGCCGCACTCCGAACAGACATACGTATCGCGGCGCACACGGTGGCCGTAAGTCAGCCGGCATTCCTCCGAGGAGATGCGGCGCAGGGCCGTGCGGCCGCAACGCGGACAACGGTGCTCGCGACTGGAGAGCCGCTTTGACAGCAACAAGAAGAGCACGATGCCCACCACGATGAAGAGCAGCACGGGGAGGACTGACACGCCCTCGCCACCGCGCTCCGCAATGTCCTTTCCGGTGGTCGCCTTGGCCAATGTGGCGCAGACGGCCCGCGTGCCGGCCACAAGCGCACCGTCGAGGTCGCGCCGCTGCAGGTGGGGCACCATATACGTGCGCTGTATGCGCTTGCAGGTGATGTCGGGCAGCGTGCCTTCCATGCCGTATCCGGTAGTAAACCGCACCTTCGCCCTGTCGCCGACAAGGAGAATGAGCAGTCCGTTGTTGCTCCGCTTCTCGCCGACACCCCAATGGCGGAAGAGCGCCATGGAGTAGTCGAGGAGTGTGCTCCCGCCCACTGAAGGCACAACGGCCACAGCCACCTGCACACCCGTCGACGACTCCAACTGCGTGAGCATACGGTCGACACTGTCGCGGGCGGCGACAGAAAGCAGGGCAGCAGGATCGCTCACATGGCGACGCACGTCAGCAAGCCGCACATTGGGTACATCCTCCGGGGCATACACCGTGCGCACCGAGTCCGTATGGCCCAGCGCAGCCATCGGCAACGCCACAAAGAGGGCGGCCAGCACAGAGAGGAAAGTTGTGAGACGGCGCATCAGAATTTCACCTCAGGGGCTTTCTCGGCTCCCTTCTCGGCCTCGAAATAGGTCTTGGCAGAGAAACCGAACAGAGACGCGAAGATATTGTTCGGGAAACGGCGGATGGCTACATTGTACTCGCGGGCCACGGCATTGAAGTCGCGGCGGGCCACGGAGATACGGTTCTCTGTACCTTCAAGTTGCGCCTGGAGGTCGAGGAAATTCTCATTGGCCTTGAGGTCGGGATATTTCTCCTGTACCAGGAGCAGACGGCCGAGCGCACCCGAGAGATTGCTCTGCGCCTTCTGGTAGTCGGCCATCTTCTCGGGCGTGAGGTCGGCGGCATCGATATGGGTCTGCGTAGCCTCGCTGCGGGCCTTGACGACGGCCTCGAGTGTCTGCTGCTCATGGGCGGCATAGCCCTTGACCGTAGCCACGAGATTGGGCACGAGGTCGGCACGGCGCTGGTACTGCGTCTCCACGTCGGCCCACTGGTTGCCCACGGCCTCCTCCTGGCTGACGAGCGAGTTGTATACTGACCCTGCCCAAAGCAGGATGACCACGACTACGGCGGCGGCAATGAGCCACCCCTTGTACTTCTTGATGTTCATTGTTGACTGTTGTTTTTTATTGGGGTATATGCCGGCGGTGCGTAAAGCATCCGGGCATACTCCGCAAATTTAGCAATAACACGCCGACCGTGCACCGCCTTTTGGCTTTTTTTATATACTGCAAGGGTTTATTATGAAAAAAATGAGTAAGTTTGCAAGACATTATACACACAAACATAATAAATTCCATGCAAGAGACAAGACAAAACCGCATAGCCCGACTTCTGCAAAAAGAACTGAGCCTCATCTTCCAGTCACAGACCCGTATGATGCACGGGGTGATGGTCAGCGTGACCCGCTGCCGCGTATCGCCCGACCTGAGCATCTGCACGGCCTATCTGAGCATCTTCCCCTCTGAGAAGGGTGAAGAGATTATCGCCAACATCACGCACAACGAGAAGACCCTGCGCTACGAACTGGGCACACGCGTACGCAACCAGTTGCGCATCATCCCCGAACTGCGTTTCTTCATCGACGACTCGCTCGACTACATCGAGCGCATAGACGAGTTGCTCAAGAAATAGAGTCGCTCAAGAAATAGAGTTGCCCAGACAATGAACTTTCCCCTGCTCATAGCCCGCCGCTATCTGTTCTCGAAGAAGTCGACGAACATGATCAACGTCATCTCCGCCATCTCCATGGCGGGCGTGGCCGTAGCCACGATGGCGATGGTCATCGTACTGTCGGTGTTCAACGGATTTCACGACCTGGTGGCCTCGCTGCTCACCAACTTCGACCCGCAGATCAAGGTAGTGCCCGTCATGGGCAAGACCGCCCCGGCCGACGACCCGCTGCTTGTGCGCATGAAAGCCCTGCCCGAGGTCGACGTGGCCACCGAGGTGGTGGAAGACCAGGCCCTCGCCATCTACAATGGCCGCCAGACGATGGTCAACGTGCTGGGCGTGGACAACACCTTCCAGCGGCTCACCCGCATCGACGACATCCTCTACGGCGACGGCACCTTCCTGCTGAGCGCCGCCAACCTGCGCTTCGGCGTGCCGGGCATACGCCTGGCCCAGACCCTCGGACTGGGGGCACAGTGGGACGGATACCTCAAGATCTACGCCCCGCAGCGCGAAGGGCAACTCGTCGACATGGCCACGGCCGACGAGGGCTTCGTGGTCGACTCGCTCAACTCGCCCGGCGTGGTCTTCGCCGTACAGAACGGCCACTACGACCGCGACTACATCATCACCTCCATCGACTTCGCCCGCGGCCTGTTCGGACAAGACGGCATGGTGTCGGCCCTGGAGTTCCGCCTCAAGCCCGGCAGCAACCTTTCCTCCGTGAAGAGCGCCATGCGCAAGATAGGCGGCGGAAAATACCGCGTGCTCGACCGCTACGAGCAGCAGGCCGATACGTTCCGCATCATGCAGATCGAGAAAGCCATCGCCTATATCTTCCTGACCTTCATCCTCGTGGTGGCCTGCTTCAACATCATCGCCTCACTCTCGATGCTCATCATCGACAAGCGAGACGACGCGGGCATACTCCGCTCGCTCGGCGCCACCGACAAGCAGGTGATGCGCGTCTTCCTCTACGAGGGACGCATGATCTCGGCCGTCGGCGCCGTAGCCGGCATCCTGCTCGGCCTCCTGCTCTGCTGGCTGCAGCAGAAGTACGGACTGGTGGCCATGGGCAGTTCGAGCGGCACCTTCATTGTCAACGCCTACCCCGTAAGCGTACACTACGGCGACGTGGCCCTCATCCTCGTCACCGTGCTCGCCATAGGATGGGGAGCGGCATGGTATCCCGTGCGCCGCGTGTTCCGCACACTCAAGTGAGACAACGGAACACACCATGTATCCCCACAAGATTTAGAATTCACCATCAAACCACTGACCTATGAAGAAACTATTCATGCTTGCAAGCCTCCTGCTGGCCTTTTGCCTGACATCTGAGGCGGGAGAAGTCACATCTCCAAGTGGCAACATCGAGGTAGACTTCACCCTGAACGGCACCGTGCCGACCTACACGGTAGCCTACAACGGCAAGACTGTCATCAAACCGAGCCGGCTGGGCTACCAAGTGGCCAAGGGCGGCAAAGACCTTCTCGACGGATTTACGGTCATCGGAGAAGAGAAAACCACCTTCGACGAAACATGGGCTCCCGTGTGGGGAGAGAACAAGACCATACGCAACCACTACAACGACATGCTGGTGAAACTCCGTCAGGATGCCACCGATGTCTATATGAACATCCGCTTCCGCGTCTATGACGACGGTGTGGGATTCCGCTACGAGTTTCCTGCAGAGGGCGAGCTCGGCTACTTTGTCATCAAGGAGGAGCGCACCGAGTTTGCCATGACCGGCGACCACACGGCATGGTGGATACCGGGCGACTACGACACCCAGGAGTATGAATATACCAAGACCCGCCTGTCGCGCATACGCGCCGTGTTCAAGGACGTGACCGAATCCAACGTGTCCATGCACCTCTTCTCCGATACTGCCGTGCAGACCTCCCTGCAACTCAAGACCGACGACGGCATCTACATCAACCTGCACGAGGCCGCACTGGTAGACTATCCCTGCATGCACCTCAACCTGGACGAGAAGAACCTGGTGTTCACCTCATGGCTGACACCCGACGCGCAAGGCATGAAGGGATATGTACGCACCCCGCTGAACAGTCCGTGGCGCACGATAATCATATCCGATGACGCACGCGACATGCTTTCCTCCAACCTTATTCTCAACCTCAACGAGCCTTGCAAATTGACCGACACGTCATGGATACACCCCGTGAAGTATGTCGGCGTATGGTGGGAGATGATCTCCGGCATATCCGGCTGGCACTATACCAACGACTTCCGCTCGGTGAAGATCGGCGAGACCGACTACACACACGCCACTCCTACAGGCCGCCACGGTGCCAACAACGAGAACGTGAAACGGTACATCGACTTTGCGGCAAAGCACGGTTTCGACGGTGTTCTGGTAGAGGGATGGAACGTAGGATGGGAAGACTGGTGCGGCAAGACGAAGGAAGACGTGTTCGACTTCATCACCCCCTACCCCGACTTCGACATCAAGGCGCTCAACGAGTATGCCCACTCCAAGGGTGTGAAACTCATCATGCACCACGAGACATCGTCGTCGGTGATGAACTACGAGAAATACATGGACCGCGCCTACCAGTTGATGAAAGACTACGGCTACGACGCCGTGAAGAGCGGCTACGTGGGTAACATCATCCCCAGAGGCGAATACCACTACAGTCAGATCGAGATCAACCACTACCTGCACGCCGTGACACGCGCCGCCGACTACCACATCATGGTCGATGCACACGAGGCGGTACGCCCCACAGGTCTGTGCCGCACCTATCCCAACCTCATCGGCAACGAGAGCGCACGCGGAACGGAGTTCCAGGCAGGACGCGGCATCCCCCTGGGCCACACCGCCATGCTGCCCTTCACCCGTCTGCAGGGCGGACCTATGGACTACACGCCGGGCATCTTTGAGATGGACTGCGCCACCGGCGCACACGTCAAGTCCACCATCTGCGGACAGTTGGCCCTCTACGTGACGATGTACAGTCCGCTGCAGATGGCGGCCGACCTGCCCGAGAACTACGAGAAACACATGGATGCCTTCCAGTTTATCAAGGACGTGGCCCTCGACTGGGACAAGTCCGTCTACCTTGAGGCCGAACCGATGGAATATATCACCGCAGCAAGAAAGGCCAAAGGCACGGACAACTGGTTCGTGGGCGGTGTCACCGGAGCGGATGACCGCACGGCCACCGTCAACATGAACTTCCTCGACAAGGGAAGAAAATACACCGCCACCATCTACCAGGATGCTCCCGACGCCAACTACAAGACCAACCCGCAGGCATACGTCATCACCCAAAAGAAGGTCACCAGCAAGACCGTGCTGAAGATCAAGGAAGTGGCCGGCGGCGGTTTCGCCATCAGCATCAAGGCGGAATAGACGGAAATTCAGGTTGCGATTGTCGGTGTCCCGTAAAAAACATATCGGTTTCCGGTAAAAATATATTGGTGCCCGCTAAAAATATCGCAATTGACGAGTCCCGTAGGGACGACAGACTATAGCGTAGGGGCTCGCCCCTACGTTTTTTGTTTGCCATGCAAACGTTGCCCCTGTAAGGGGCGCATAATTCAAAAATTCGTGGTTAACACAAACAACATCCCCGTGGTATAATAAACCACGAATCTTACAAATCTCACGAATTTCCCCCTACCTTTCTATCTCATTTTCCCTTTCTTCAAATACTCATAGCCGAACCGGCAGCGGAGACAATCGCGGCGGTCGCAGTACTGGTGCTTCAGTTCGACGAGCGCCTGACTGTCGGCGGCCGTTTCGGCCGTGATGCCGCACCCGTGCCATGCCCGCACGACGGCATTGTTCTCGGGACGCATATCGTCGAGCAAGGTGAGGGCACGCTCGCACAACCGCTCGTCGTGGCGGTGGCGGCCATAAGCGAAGAGCAGGGGCTGGGCCACGTTGACGGCAAGCAGGTCGACCGATGCGGCCGAAAGCCGCTTGTCGCCCGCACGGCTCTCCACACCGAAAGTATAGTGCGTGCGCCAATATTCCGACACGTCGGTGGCAAACAGACGGCGCACGGCCGGCAGGTCGGCACAGTCGGCCAACTGCGACAGGGAAAAGCGGCGGGCCACATAGAGTCCGGCCAACTGCGAGAGTCGTATATAGGGGAAATTCTGCGGACGCAGCCTAAGAAAGCGCCACACGCTGCCGTCGATGGGCACAAGCCCGAACTTACGCTGCAGGTAGGCATACTCCGAGGCGAGACGCTGGAAGTAGGGATCGGCCACAGCCTCGGCACGGTGGCGCGGGGAAATGGTGTCAGCCGAGAGCAGGCCGGCCTGCCCGAGAAACATCGCCTCTACCTGAAAGCGGTCGTCGCGGTGATGCCCCACGGCACTCATCGGCAACGAATCGGCCCACTGCTCGAAAGCATCGGAGTTGACCCCGAACCCGAAAGCGCGGGCCAGCGTGATGAAGCAGGCATCCTCCCAAGAGGCCCCGTGACGCCCGGCACGCGCGGCAATACAGTCGGCCTTGACCGACAGACGCTCGGTGCCGAGGGCGGCGAGCCACGACCGCACGGTGATGCGGGGCAGCGTGCCCGCCACCTCGCGACAGGGCGGATAGTGGTCGGCCTGCATCAGCGCCTCGTAGCCCGTGCGTACATATTCGGGTACGGGCAGACAGAGCTGCGGCAGAGAGCGGCCGGCACGGGTGACGACCCCGGTATCGGCCTCCTCCACGACGTGCAGCACGACATTGTCGTAGCGTGCATCCTGGTCGTGGCCGTGCGTATACCAATCCGAAGCGCGGGTGTGTATCTCCACATTGCCCACCCACAGCGTGCCGCCGATGCGCACCTTGGCATTGAAGAAGTCAGGCCCGGCGTTGCGGTTGTGCAGTCCGGGGTCGATGACCTCCACCGTCTGGCCGTCGGTAGTGGCAAGGGGAGCAAGCGGATAGAGCCGATGCTTCCAGACGTAGTGCAGGAGTTGTTCCATGGCCGTCTTTTCTGTGGGAAATGGAGAAAAAGGAAGTGGGGCGAAAGAAGAAAAGGTTGCGTCAGGTGATGCACATGACGATGACCTGTGCGATGACGACCCTCACGAACATGCCCAGCGGATACACCGAGGTGTAACTTACGGCGGCGGTGTCGCCCTCTATCGAGTCGGTGGCATAGGTCAGCGCCATCGGGTTGGCCATCGATCCGCAGAGCACGCCGCAGATGCTGCCGAAGTCGAACTTGCCCGTGCGCAGCGCCACCGCCCCTATGATATATGTAGGCACGACGGTGATGGCAAAGCCCAGTGCCACCCACAGCAGGCCTTCGGGACGGATGACCGTGCCCAGGAAGTCGCTTCCCGACTCGAGGCCGAGACAGGCGAGATAGAGCGAAAGACCGAGTTTGCGGAGCATGAGCGAGGCCGAGCGCGTGGTATAACTGATGAAGTGGGTCTTCGGTCCGAGCGCACCCACAAGGATACCCATCACGATCGGTCCTCCGGCAATGCCCAGGCGTACCGGGGCCGACATGCCGGGCAGGGCTATGGGTATCATGCCGAGCGCAAGACCGAGCAGCAGTCCGATGAAGATGGCACCGAGGTTGGGCTCGTTGAGCACCTGCACGGCATTGCCCAGGAAGGTCTCGGCATGGTCGATGTCCTCGGGCTTGCCCACGATGGTGACACGGTCGCCGTACTGCAGGCGGAGGTTCTCGGTGGCCAGCAGTTTGATGTCGCCGCGCATCACGCGGCTGACGTTCACGCCGTAGGTCTCGCGCATATGCAGGCGACCGAGGCGGCGTCCGTTGAGTTCGGTGCGGGTGACGACAATCACGCGGCTCTCCACGCTGGCATCGATGGCGTTCCAGTCGATCTGCTTGCCGTTCCAGTCTTTCTCCACGCGCTCGCCGAAGAGTATCTCCATGGCGGAAGCCTGGTCGCGGGTGGTGACGACGAGCACATTGTCGTTGATATGCAGTTGCGTGTCGGAGAGGGGCACGATGACCTTGCCGCCGCGCCAGATACGCGAGATGATGAAGTGCCGGTGGGTGGAAGCCGAGATCTGTCCTACGGTCTTTCCGGCAAGGGCGGGATTGATGACGACAAACTGTGCGACGTAGGTCACGTCCTCCTCCCCGTTGTGCCGGGGCTTCAGGTCTTTCTCCCTGACGAGCGTCTTGCGCAGGAGCACCATGGCGACAATCACGCCCACGACGCCGAGCGGATAGGTCACGGCGCAGCCGATGGCGGCTCCCGTGCTCGACAGTCCGGCGTTCTGCAGGGCCTGCTGGGCGGCACCGAGGGCGGGCGTGTTGGTGGTGGCGCCGCAGAGTATGCCCACCATGTCGGGCACGCTCACCGGGGTGACCAGTGTCAGGGCCAGGGCCATGACCGTGCCGAGGGCGATGACGGCGAAGCCCCACAGATTGAGGGCGATGCCCTCGTGGCGCATCAGTCCGAAGAAGTTGGGGCCCACGTGCAGGCCGAGGCTGTACACGAAGAGCGACAGGCCGAAGGTCTCGGCAAAACTGAGCATGCCGGCATCGGCACTGATGCCCACATTGCCGGCCACGATACCCATGAAGAACACGAAGGCCACGCCGAGCGAGATGCCCCGTATGTGAAGTTTGCCGAGGGCGAGCCCCGACGATATGATGAGCGACAGCACGACTACCGCCTGTACGGCCGAGTGTACGGTGAACAGTCCGTTGATCCAGTCCATAAGTTTTTTTTGTTTGCTTACTGCATTTCCTTGGTGAGTTTACTGCATTTCCTTGGTGAGGATACTTTCAAGCGCCTCGGCAGAGAGGCGCAGACGGAAGTTGCCGCGTATGGCGACCGATATGCCGCCCGTCTCCTCAGACACGACGATGGCGACGGCATCGCTGGCCTGCGACATGCCCAGGGCGGCGCGGTGGCGCAGACCCAGTTCCTTGGGTATGTCGTGGTTGTGCGACACGGGCAGTATGCAGCCGGCGGCGCGTATGCGCTTGTCGGTGATGATCATGGCACCGTCGTGCATGGGCGAATTTTTGAAGAATATGTTTTCGATGAGCCGCTGGTTGACATTGGCGTCGATCAGTTCACCCGTGTCGACAATGTCGTCGAGCCTGATGCCGCGCTCTATGATGATGAGTGCGCCCACCTTGGCACGCGACATGTCCATACAGGCCATGACGATAGGCATGATGGTACGTTTGTCGACATCCTTCTCCTGCTTCTTGCTGCCGAAGATGCGGGTGATGATCTTGAAGCGGCGATGCGCACCGAGAGAGTAGAGAAACTTGCGTATCTCCTCCTGGAAGAGCACGATCAGACCGATCACACCCACGCTCACCAGTTTGTCCATGATGGCGCCGAGCAGCCTCATCTCCAGTATCTGGGTGACGCAGAGCCACACGATGACAAACACGATGATGCCGATGAAGACATTGAGCGAGCGGCTCTCCTTCATCAGACGGTAGATGTAGTACAGCATCAGTGCCACAAGCACGATGTCGACGATGTCCTTTATGCCGAATTCAAACATGGGATTTCATACATTTGCAGGTGATCTTCACGGTCTCCACAGCCTCACGCACGTCGTGTACGCGCAGGATGGCCGCGCCGCGCTCTACGGCGAGCGCATGGAGGGCGGTCGTGCCGTTGAGGGCGGTCGTGGGGTCGCCGCCTACCAGGCGGAACACCATGCTCTTGCGCGACACGCCTGCGAGCACGGGCAGACCGAGTGTCTGCAACTGGTCGAGGTCGTGCATCACGGCGTAGTTGTCGTCGAGCGTCTTGCCGAAACCGAAACCGGGGTCAAGGATGATGTCCTTGGCACCGAGGTCGCGCAGACGCTGCACCTCGGCGGCGAAATGGCGGAGCATCTCCGGCATGGTGGCACGCACCGACATGAGGATATAGGGCACGCCCAACCGGGCGACGGTGGCAAACATATCGCCGCGCTCGTGTATCGGGGTGTCCACGATACCGGTGATACCTCCTTCAGACACGTCATTGATAATGTCGGCACCGAACTCCTCGATGCAGCGACGCGCCACTTCCGGACGGTAGGTGTCGACCGACACCACCGCCTCGGGCTGCTCCCTGCGCACGATGGCCAGGGCGCGTCTGAGCCGGGCCGTCTCCTCCTCCTCGCTCACCTCGGCAGCACCGGGGCGGGTAGAGAAGGCGCCCACGTCGATCATCGTGCCGCCTTCGGCCATGATCTGGTTGGCCCGGTCGGCTATCTCCTGCTCGGTCTGCTTGCGGCTGCCGGCGAAGAAGGAGTCGGGCGTGGCATTGAGTATGCCCATCACCTGCGGGCTGGAGAGGTCGACGAGCCGTCCCCTCACGTTGATTGTATAACTGTTCATCTTTCCGAAATTCACTGTTTTTCCAAGATACAGTATGCAAAAATACGCATTATCGCCCGCATAGCGGTCACAAGCGCGCAATAAAGTACCAACGGTTAATAATCTTTTGCACAAAATGTCAGAAGAGGCGGGGATACAGGGGCACAAACCGACACAGTCACAGGTCTATGCAACAACAAGCCCCGTAGGGGCGGCATAGTATAGCGTAGGGGTAACCCCTACGTCTTAGGGTTATGTTTCACCGTTGCCCCTGTAGGGGGCGCATAGTTCATCCGTATTCATTTAATTATGCGCCCCCTACAGGGGCAACGTTTGTGTGACCCGCCTAAAGATAGGGCCCAGGCCCTATCCTGTACTATGCCGCCCCTACGGGGCTTAAACCGACAAATCGTCCCCCGTATATCTCCGGCAAACAAAACACATATTAAGCAAATATTATATAAATTTCACTCCAAAACCCCGAAAACTCGCGGAATTCCCTTAGTTTTCGGGGTTTTATTTTCGTATTTTGCGAAAAATTGTTACAAAAAAATTTGGAGTGTTACGTTCCCTGCCCTACCTTTGCACCCGTCATCTGACAGCAACGCCGGATACGGAAAGCCACTAAGGCGCGAGCCATGTCCCGACGGCTGGGGTGACAAAATGAAGCAACAAACAAAATTTTTACAAACTCTTAAAAAAACACGATTATGAAAAAGACAATGAAATCCGCAATGAAGGCAGCCGCCCTGATGATGATGGCAACCGTAATGTCCCTCGGTATGACAAGCTGCGACAACGAAGACGACAACAAGAGCACTGACACCGCAATGACCGGTGCAGAGACCCTCATCACCATCACCCCGACAACTGATGCCAAGGACATCGCCGAGACCACCCTCGAGTACACCGACGAGAACGGAAAGACCCAGACCAAGACCGCTATGGGCGGACTGCTCACCGCCACCGTGAAGGTCAGCAAGTTGCCCGCAACCATCGACATCACCGTCAAGCAGACATCACTGAGCGGCGCTCCCATCGTAAAAGACTCCTACACACTCGGTGCCAATCTCAAGGCTGACGTGACAGGTTACAGACGCGGCATACCCAGCGGCCATCAGAAAACCGTAAAAATCAACTGTCTCAAAAAGGTATCCCGCAACGAAGTGCCTGATTTCTTCAAAGCAACACACGTAGCAAAGAAGACCCTCACCATCTCGACCAACGCCAGCGGTTCAGACCTCTCGGCAACGCTCAAAGACGCACAATAAACAACTGAAGAATACACCACAAGCAAAAAAGTGAAAGAATAAAAAGCAATAGGGCGGTCCTCCTCTCGAGGGCCGCCTTTTTTTGTGCATATACGCCAGGACTCCATGTACCACACACGCCATTGAGAACGCTGCTTGCATCAGGCTCCATCGTACAAAGGCCTTGTACGGACGCTACAAAGGCTTTGTAGCGACACTACAAGGGCCTTGTAGCGACAGTACAAGGCCCTTGTAGTAATCCGGGGAAGCCTGGAATATAATTGGAGATAAGGCAGAAGATAAAAAACAAGCAGTCTTTGTATTTGCCAACTGAATATAAATGCCTATATTTGCCAAACATAAGTTTAAAGGTATGGAAGAAAGCAAATATATACGTTTTGATTGGGCAATGAAAAGATTGCTTAGACAGAAAGCCAACTTCGGGATTCTCGAGGGTTTCCTCACAACACTGCTCAGCATGAAGATAAAGATAAAGAGCATGCTTGAGAGTGAAAGCAACCAGGATGACGATGACGACAAGTACAACCGTGTTGACATGCTTGCCGAAAACGACAAAGGCGAACTGTTCCTCGTGGAGGTACAGAACAATACGGAGTATGCTTATTTCCAGCGTATGCTGTTCGGTACATCGAAACTGGTAACCGAATATATAAAAAGAGGTCAGGGTTACGAGAATATCCGCAAGATATACAGCGTGAATATCGTGTATTTCTCTCTCGGCAAAGGCACCGACATCGTTTACCACGGCAAGACGGAATTTCGCGGAATACACAACGGCGACTTGTTGGAACTGAGTCCTTTCCAGAAACAGAAATTCCATGTTGATGCCGTAAGCAGCCTTTATCCGGAATACTATATCTTAAAGGTGAACGACTTTAACCGTGTGGCCAAGAACTCACTTGAGGAATGGGTGTACTATCTGAACACGGGCGACGTGCCACAAGGCGCAAAAGCACCGGGTATGGAGGAAGTGAAAGAACAGCTGACTATCGACAGAATGAACAAGTCGGAACGTTCTGCATACTACAAGCACCTCGACAATATAGTCATTCTGCGCGATAATATTTATACAGAGCGTGAGGAGGGCAGAATGGAAGGACGAGCCGAAGGACGAGAAGAGGGACGTGCTGAAGGACGTGCTGAAGGACGTGCTGAAGGACGTGCTGAAGGACGTGCCGAAGGACGTGCTGAAGGACGTGCCGAGGGACGTGCTGAAGGAGAAGCCGAAGGGCGGATTGCCGAGCGCAAAGAAACGGCAAGAAAGATGAAACTGCTGGGCATTCCTATGGAAACAATATCGCAAATAACGGGATTGTCAGTTGCTGATATAGGTTCCCTGTGACAAGTGACGAAAAAACAACTTTGTACGACTTGAGAACCATGAGTCTCCATTGGACAATACACATGCTTGTCAAAAAAATCCCGGGACGGAGATACCGTTCCGGGATTTTTTGTGTATTGCCAGGTACTGTGCGTACCGTATTATTTTCTTCGGTTACTCCTCGGGAGTCATCATAATGGTGATCTTGTTGCCGGCGGAGAGGAAGGTCTTCATGAAGGCGGCGAGGGTCTCGGGGGTCTGTGCCTCGACGGTCTTGCGATAGTCGGTGTACTCGTCTATACCGTACTTGCGGTAGGTATAGATGGTGTTTGCCCAGTAGGCGTTGGTCTTGACTACGTCGTCATACTGCTTGAGCATGTATTCCTTCACCTTGGCGAACATGTCGGCGTCGATAGTCTTGGCCATGCCTTCTATCTCCTCGTTCATGATCTTCATGGCGAGATCTTTCTTCTCGGGCTTCATGGGGCATACGCCGAAGATGCCGACAGTGTGGTAGTTGTCGTCGGAGATGTGCGCGTTGCCGAGGGCACCGCAAGAGTAGGCGGCAGAGGCTTCCTCGCGTATCTTCTTGAGGTAGATCATGGAGAGGATCTGTCCGGCCATGTCAGTCTGTACGCTGGTGGTGAGGCTATAGGGGATATCATCATTGTGCCAGTAGACGTAGGCGGTGCACTTGGGTGTCTCCTGCTTGCGCTGGAAGATGTTTTCCACGTTGCCCTTGACCATCTCGACGGTGCGCTTGCTCTTCTCAAACTTCTTCTTGGCGGGCAGCGAGGCGATATACTGGCAGATGAGCGGACGGATGGAGTCTTCCTCGAAATTGCCGACAAACTCGAAGGTCCAGGCGGCGGCGTTGGCCGTGCGCTCCTTGGCAATCTGCAGGATGCGGTCGTAGGAGATATCCTTGAGACGGTCGAGGGTCATCGGGGCCAGACGGGGATTGTGGCCGTACATGGTAGCGGTGATACTGTCGGAGAGAGCGTTCTCGGGCACGAGGTCGTGGTCCTTGAGTTCCAGTTTGTACTGCTCCATCTGGTTGTCGAAGGCCTTCTGGTCTTTGTTGATATTGGTGAAGTAGAGGTAGAGCATCTGGAACATGGTCTGCATGTCCTTGGGAGTAGACGAACCGCTGGCCTGGGTATAGAGTCTGCCCATGGTAAGGTTGACGTTGGCCACCTTGCCGGCGAGTGCCTTGCGCAGTTCGGTAGCGGAGAAGTTGCCCAGACCGCTGGCGCCGATGACGTCGTCAAAGGCGGTGAGGTTGGTGTAGTCTTTCGGACCGTAGAGCGAGTGTGCGCCATAGCCTTCGGCAGAGAGCAGCACCTGGTCTTTCTTGTAGTCGGTCTTCTTGAGTATGACGGTAGCGCCGTTGGAGAGGGTGAGGGTGGTGTAGCCGAGTTTGGCGTCCTTGGTTTCCTTGACGATCTTGCCGGCCTTGGGCAGGGTGGTCATGATCGGTTCGTCCTTGACATTGTCCACATAGGCGGTGATGTCGGCTGCGCGTGCGGCCTTGATAGCGCCGAGGAGTCCTTCCTTGGTGGGATATACGGCACCGTCCTTCTCGGTATTGAAGGAGATGACGACGAGGTTGGAGTCATTGGCGGGCACATACTCCTGCATGGCCTCGTTGATGGCCTCTACGGGGAGCATGGGCACGAGCTGCTTCATCATCATGTACTCGGTCTCGATGCCGGGCATGGCAGCGCCTTCGAGGAAGTTGGCCTTGCACTCTTCATAGAACTGCGTATTGGTGCGCTTGTCGCGGTTGCTGTATGCCTTGTCGAGCAGGGCGGTGTAGGTATCCTTGAAGCGGCTGTACTCCGACTCGGTAAATCCGAACTCGGCGGCGCGGCGTACCTCGGTGAATGCGGACTGCAGGGCGTTGTTGACCAAAGAGAGGTCTTTGGGAGCGATGGAGAGGTTGAAGGCATCCACGGTCTTGGACATGATATACTCGCGGTCTACCACATTGGCGGAGGCGAAGGGGCAGGAAGCGTCGAGGGCCACCTCTGCGAGGCGCTGGTTGAGCATATAGGTAGCGGCCTGGGTGACGTACTGCTGCAGGATATACATGACGGTATTCTTGAGCGAGTCGGGCATGGCTTCATGCTTGATGAAGACATCGATGCCGTTGCTGTCGAGTTCCTTGTCCTGGTCGATGATGACGATCGGCTCGGCGTTGTCGGGCACGGGTTCGGCGACGATGGGAGCCTGGTTCTTGGGATTGGTGTAGGAACCGAAGAGTTCCTTGATCTTGGCCTCGATGTGGTCTACATCCACGTCACCGACAACGATGATGGCCTGGTTGGAGGGATGGTACCACTTCTCGTAGTAGTCGCGCAGTTCCTTGGGCTTGAAGTTGTCGACGACAGACATCAGACCGATGGGATAGCGCACGCCGTACTTCGATCCGGGGTAGAGTGCGGGGAGGTTGCGCTCGAACAGACGGCTGCTGGCGTCGCTGCGCATACGCCACTCCTCATGGATGACACCGCGCTCCTCGTCGATCTCCTTGGGGTCGAGGGTGAGGTCGCCGGCCCAGTCGCTGAGGATGAGCAGACAGGAGTCGAGTACGGTCTGGCGTGCGGTGGGCACGTTGTCGATGTTGTAGACGGTCTGGTCGATACCGGTGTATGCATTGAGCTCGCTTCCGAACTGTACGCCGATGCTTTCGCACCAGCGCATGACGGCATTGCCCTCAAAGTGTTTGGAGCCGTTGAAGCACATGTGCTCGAGGAAGTGGGCGAGTCCGCGCTGGCTCTCCTCCTCCTGGATGGAGCCGACCTTCTGTGCGATGTAGAAGTTGGCACGGTGTTCGGGCCAGTTGTTGTGACGGATGTAGTAAGTCAATCCGTTGTCCAGTTTGCCTACGCGCACGTCCTTGTCGAGCGGCAAGGGCATCTCCATGGGCGACTGGGCTTGTGCGGCGATGACTACGAGGAGTAGCAGAGCCGCAAAGGCTTTTCTTAGTCTCATGCGATAAAATTTATTGTTGTCTATTTTTGCGGCGCATCCTGAAAGTCACGCCTGTCGTTGTATCGTGTCCTGATGGGTAGAGGTCAGGTTCTTTTTACCATCTTAATATGTTAATGTGCAAAGTTAGGCTTTTTTATTCACATTCAGCGTTTGAAGAGGGCAAAAGTGTATCAGCATCAGCGTTTTTGGCATCATAGAGCAGGTTTCTGGGGTGATGTTCGAGTATTTCGCGGCGCAGGGTGGTGGTGTCGATATGGGTGTAGATCTGTGTGGTGTCGATATGTTCGTGGCCGAGCATCTGCTGGATGGCCCTGAGGTCGGCGCCTCCCTGGAGCAGGGCGGTGGCGAAGGAGTGGCGCAAGGTGTGGGGCGAGACGGTGCGGGTGATGCCGGCGTCGGCAGCGGCCCGCTTGACGATGATGAGGATCATGGTGCGGGTGAGATGGCGGCCGCGGCGGTTGAGAAACACATAGTCTTCCTCGCCGGGGCGTATGACCATGCGGTCGCGGGTGTAAAACCACGAGCGCAGTTCGTCGACGGCGCTCTCCGAGATAGGCACGAGCCGCTCCTTGGCACCCTTGCCCGTGACGCGGATGTAGCCTTCGGCGGGGAAGAGGTCGGACAGGCGCAGCGCCACCAGTTCGGAGACACGCAGTCCGCAGGCGAAGAGTACCTCGATGATGGCGCGGTTGCGCGTGCCCTCCCACTTGTCGGGGTCGATGCTGTCCTCCATGCGGTCGACCTCGGCGGTGGAGAGCACCTCGGGTATGCGCTCGCCGAGCACGGGCGACTCCAGCAGTTCGCTCGGGTCGTCGCGCAGGGTGCGCTCGAGCACGAGGAAGCGGAAGAACGACCGCACGGCGCAGAGTATGCGGGCCTGCGACGAGGGTCCGATGCCCTTGTCGTGGAGTGTGGTGGCGAAGGTTTCGAGGTGGGACAGGCGCACGTCTTCGAGGGCAGTGCCGGCATCGGCGAGAAAGGCGGTGAGGTAGGCGATGTCGTGGGTATAAGCCTCAACGGTGTTGCGGGAATAGCCGCGCTCGAGTTTGATGTAGCGTATATAGCGGCGCGCCGCGGCCTCCAGGACGGTGGTCCCGGTGGCTGCGGCGTGCGTTTGGGTATTGTTTTGGGAGACGGAGGTCATTGCTTCTTGAGTTTGAAGCCGAGCCGCATGCCGTCATAACTGTTCATGAGCGAGGAGAGCACGCTGGCGGTCGTGTTGACCTTGGAGGCGAGCGAGGAGATGGTCTTGAGTCCGTCCATGAGTTTGCCCGACTCGAAGAGCATGCTCATCTCCGACGAACTGACACTGACGTAGGTCTTCATGCTCACTCCGGCGCTGGTCTTGAGGGTGAGGGTCTTGTTGGTCTCGTCGAGGGTGTAGGTACCGCTGGTGGTGTGTCCCTTGAGCGTGGAGGTATAGGTACCGTCTTCCTTGAAGGTGTACGACACGTTCTGCATGCCGACCTTGGAGTAGATGGAGGTGAGTTTGGAGGTGACCTTCTTCGACACTGCGGCTCCGCCGGCCTTGGCCAGGAGATTGTCGCTCTCAAACTCGCAGGCGGGTGCCGAATACGTCCATGTACCCACGAGGCTCGATGTGCTCACCTTGTTGCCGGTGACGGCGTTGACCACACCCGAGAAAATGTCTTTGATGCTTTGGGCCTGTGCCCCGGTAGCCGCCATGCTGAGCAGGAGGGCGGCGAGAATGGTTTTCGCTGTTTTCATCTTTTTACGCTATTGCTATAAATGTTTGATTGGTCTGTTACTTTGATTGGTCTGTATACAAGGGGCAAAAGTAGTAAAAAGATTTGTGACAAGGCTGATTTTTCAAGCACTTTTCAGTATCTTTGCATAAGATAGGCTGCACCTCGGCATAATGCTCAAGGGACCTTGGCATTCTGCGCTCGGTTTGCACTATCTTTGCATAAGATAGGCTGCACCTCGGCATAATGCTCAAGGGACCTTGGCATTCTGCGCTCGGTTTGCACTATCTTTGCACGTATAGGGCGGTGTTTTGTATATTCCCGCCGCCCTTTTTCTTCGCTATGAAAATACTTATTGTCAACGGGCCCAATCTCAACCGCCTCGGCACGCGCGAACCGGCCATCTACGGCCACCGCACCATGGCTGACTGCATGGAAGGCCTGCGCCGGACATTCTCCGGCATCGAAATCGAGGAGTACCAGAGCAATGTAGAGGGATTTCTCATCGACCGCCTGCAACAGGCCGACCAGGAGGCCGACGGCATCGTGCTCAACGCCGGTGCCTACACCCACACCAGCATTGCGCTGGCCGACTGCATACGGTCGCTGGCGGTGCCTGTGGTGGAGGTGCATATCTCCAATGTTCATGCCCGCGAGGACTACCGCCGGCAGTCGATGATTGCCCCTGTCTGTATGGGCGTGATCTGCGGCTTCGGACTTGACTCCTACCGCCTGGCCGTGGAAGCCCTTGTGTTGCAGGCCGCCAATAACGGAAAATCAGAAAAACAGAAAGAATGAAAGACGGCAACAATCTGTCGGCCGGGGAGCGCGACGCTCTGCTCGACACCTACGTTCTCGCCCACACGTCGCCCGAGGGCGAGTATCTGCACCGGCTCTGGCGGGCGACCAACCTGCGCACGGTGCACGGGCGCATGGCTTCTGGCCATCTGCAGGGTCGTCTGCTGAAGATGCTCGTGAGCATGGTGCGCCCCAAGAACATCCTCGAGGTGGGCACGTTCAGCGGTTACAGTGCCATCTGTCTGGCCGAGGGCCTGGAGGAGGGCGGCAAGGTATACACCTTCGAGATCAACGACGAGATGGAGGACTTCGCCCGCGAGTGGATCGGCCGTTCCGCCGTGGCCGACCGCATACACCTCACCATCGGTGATGCACTGACGCTGGCACCGCAGATGGGCATCACGTTCGACATGGCCTTCATCGACGGCGACAAGCGCACCTACGTCGAGACCTACGACATGGCCATGCGGCTCGTGCGCAAGGGCGGCTATATACTGGCCGACAACACGTTGTGGGACGGCCACGTCGTCGACCACGCCTACGACAACGACCGCCAGACCTCGGGCATAGAGCGGTTCAACGACCTTGTGGCCGCCGACCCGCGCGTAGAAGTCGTGATGTTGCCCCTGCGCGACGGACTGACGCTCATACGCAAGTGTGGGGAGTAGGCCAAGTGTGGGGAGTTGATACAATGAGTCCCGTAGGGACATTTCGCAAACGACAAGTCCACAATAGAATGTTTCGCAAGCGTGAGTCCCGTAGGGACGACAGATTACAGGATAGGGGTTTACCCCTATCTCAAATTTTGCCTCAAACGT
Organism: Akkermansia muciniphila; assembly: GCA_963621665.1. GTDB lineage: Bacteria > Bacteroidota > Bacteroidia > Bacteroidales > Bacteroidaceae > Prevotella. The sequence continues at coordinate 19,528 of CAVFEZ010000046.1, forward strand.
TGCCCCTGTAGGGGGCGCATATTTCAATCTCTTGCAATGAATTATGCGCCCCCTACAGGGGCAACGTTTGAATGCATACGAAAAAACGTAGGGGTAAACCCCTACGCTATACTCTGTCGTCCCTACGGGACTCACGCTTGCGAAATGTCCCTACGGGACTCGTCGCTTGCAAAAAAATACGGAACTTCACAAAACGCCGTACGTTCTACGGCCGTTCTGTCACTTATTTCTTGGTTTTCTTGCTTTTGGCAGGCTTTGCGGGCTTGTCGGCTGTCCCCTCAGTGGTTGCGGGTTTGGGCTCGGCACGCTTCACGCTCTCCACCTCGACGGTGAAGATCAGTGTGGAGAAGGGCTTGATAGGTCCGGCCTGACGCTCGCCGTAGGCCAGTTCCTGCGGGATGTAGAGGATCCACTTGCTGCCGACGGGCATCATGGTGAGGGCCTCGGTCCAACCCTTGATGACTTGGTTGGGACGGAAGGTGGTGGTCTGCGGGTTGCGCTTGTAACTGCTGTCGAACACGTTGCCGTCGATAGTGGTTCCCTCGTACTTGACGGTCACCTCGTCGTCGGCCTTGGCTACGTCGCCCGTACCCTGGCGCACTACCTTGTACTGCAGTCCGGAGGGCAGCACGGTGATGCTGTCTTTCTTGGCGTTGGCGGCGATCCACTCAGCGTTGCTCACCTTCCAGGCTTCCTCACGCTTCTTCTTGTCGGCCTCAGACACTTCGGTGAAGTATTTGGCGGCGGGTGTGGTGGCCATCAGGGTGGTGTCGCCGCTCACGGCTGCGAGAAATCCGGCGGCAAAGAGGGTGGAGTCGATCTGGTGGTCGGTACCCTCAAACTCCTTGGAGATGTTGGGCACCATACGGCCTTCTACCATACGGGCAATCTCGGCACCGGCGATGCGGGCCATATAGCGGGAGTCTTTGGTCTTGCCGAGGGCTTCACGGAATCCGGCGGCAAACTCGTCCATGTCGGCGGCGGTGACACCAAACTGCTCCTTGAGGTAGCCGTCAAGTCCGCGGGTCATGGCCATACCGGCAGTATAACTGACGGAGTCGGCCTTGGTGGTGAGGGTGACGGTCTGTGCAGGGGTGGTCTTGGAGCCTTTCTTGGTACTCTTCTTCGCCGGAGTGAGGGCGAAGGCGGCCCCCGATACGACGACGAGGGCGAGGATGAATAGTTTTCTCATAGTTTTACTGTTGTACGGCGGAATCCCCGAAAAAAATGAAACATTAGGAAATGTCCACCTTATTGTAAAAATGTTAATGATACGTAGTGGATGTATGCCGTGCGCGGCACGGCGGTTTTTGAAATAGGGCGGCCCCAAGGGGTCGCCCTATCTATGGTTGCAGCGCTATGGCCGCATATTCTTACTTGATGCTGAGGAGTTTGATCTTGAAGATGAGGGTAGAGAAGGGCTTGATCTGTCCGGCACCGTTCTCACCGTAACCGAGGGAGGCGGGCACGTAGATTTCCCACTCAGAACCTACAGGCATATGGGTGAGGGCTTCTGTCCATCCCTTGATGACCTGGTTGAGGCGCATCTCGACGGGTTTGTCGCGCTTGTAGCTGCTGTCAAACTCGGTACCGTCGGTCAGATAGCCGGCGTAGTGTACCTCTACCATGGAAGTGTCTTTGGGCAGAGGACCGTTGCCTTCCTTGATGGGCTTGTACTGTACACCGGAGGGGAGGGTCTTCACGCCAGCCTTCTTGGCATTCTCAGCGAGCCACTTCTCCTGCTCTTTCTTGTAGGTGCCGTACTTCTCTTCCATATTCTTGCGCTTGAGCTCGGCAGCCTTGTTCTGTACGGTCTGCTGGGCCTGCTCTACGGTCATGATGCCGGGCTTGCCGGTTGTACCTGCGATGAAGCCGGCCATGAAGTTCTTCAGCGAGATGGTCTTTGTGGTGTCGCCGCCGAAGACATCCTGGTTGATGCCCTTGATCATGCGGCCGGAAATCTGCTGGCCGATCTGCACACCCATGAAGTAGGCGGCCTTCTTCTTGTTGTCGCCGGCATTGACACCGTCGTTGAGACCTTTGATGAACGAGCTCATGTAGGCGGTGTCGATCTCCATCTGTGTGAGATACTCCTTCAGACCCTGGGTCTGTGCCATACCGATGGCGTAGGAGAAGGTGTCGATATCGTTTTTGAGACTCGGCTTCGGAGTGGAGTTGCCGCACGATACCAGTGCGCTGGTTGCAAGGATAGCCACTGCGGCTATTGCTGTGATCTTTTTCATTTTTGTATGTTGTTTTTCTGTTCTCTGTAGTGAGACTTATTCACCTCTTGTTTTGCCTTTTATTTCACCTCGATGAGTTCCACATCGAATATGAGGGTAGAGAAGGGAGGTATGCTCTGTCCGGCTCCACGCTCGCCATAGGCCAGGGTGTAGGGGATGAAGAAGCGGTACTTGGCGCCTTCCTTCATGAGTTGCAGACCCTCGGTCCATCCGGCGATGACACCGTTGAGGGGGAACTCGGCGGGCTCGCCGCGGCGGTAACTGCTGTCGAATACGGTGCCGTCGGTCAGTGTGCCTTCGTAGTGGCACTTCACGGTGTCGGTGGCTTTGGGGCTGCGGCCGTTGCCTTCGGTGAGCACGGTGTACTGCAGACCGGAGGCGAGGGTGACCACGCCGTCCTTCTTGGCATTGTCGGCGAGGAACTGCTCGCCTGTGGCCTTCACTTCCTTGAAACGCTCGGCGGCTGCCTCACGCTGCTTGGCTTCCTGCTCGGCGAAGAAGTTGTTGACCAGTTCCTGGGCCTCAGCGTCGGTAATGCTGGGGTCGTTGCCCTGAAGCACGTCCTTGATGGCCTGTGCAAAGTCGTCGATGTTGAGTGTCTGTGCGCCCATCTGCGAGAGTTGGCGTCCGATGCCCAGTCCGAGGGCGTAACTCACTTTGTCCATGTCTTTTATTGTTTTTTTTATTGTCTTTTCTGTTTTTATTCTATGGTGTCCTTGGGAAAAGGGCGTAATTAAAAACGTGCAAATTTACAACTTTTATCCGACTGGCTAAACTCCTTTGTAGAAAAATCACTATTTTTGTACAAATTTGAGGTTCACCCAAGTGGGGGAACAGACCCATGACAGGGACTTGGCGCCCCACCCTACTTTTTGAAAGGCGGGTTCTATAAATTGCCTTTGATGGATTTTTGGATTTTAGCCGAGCAGATTTCACTTTCTTTCTGAAGGAGCATAGCGGGCTATGCGACTGAAAGATAGTGCAAGTCGA
>CAVFEZ010000047.1:0-22743 GCA_963621665.1 Akkermansia muciniphila
CCGTACTTGACCAATGTTCTCAGCAACTGAAACACTTTGTGCGCATCTTTGATGTTGTTGTCCTGTCTTCTCATAGTCTACTCCCAATAATTAAAGTACTCGCTTCCAAACATCCTTACACCCTTGTAGTATAGCCATGCCCACACCCTCAGCCATGCGGCCATCATCCGTGAGTAGTCCCCACGCTCGATGATGGCAAGCATCCTCATGTACAGGCCGTAGTCGGCACGCAAACGTGTATACTCCGAGCCTCCACGGTCGTAGTCATCGTCATGCACGCAGCAGGCGGCGTAGAACAGTTTGGCGTAGGGTGGCCGAAACCATCTCAGCCACCCGCTTTCGCATCCGCATCCGTTACTCATACTTGCTCCAGTCTATACTGTCCTTCTCCGTCCATCCGTCCTGCAGGCACGTCTGAATGTGTGCGATGCAGGTGGTGTAGAACGAGGTGACGGTATCCATATCCTCAAACGTGTAGTACTGCGCCGTGCCGTCTGCATCCTCGCCGAGTTTGAACATGAGGGGCAGGGTCTGCCCGTTCAGTTGCACGGCAAGGTCGTAGGCGGCCTTGAAGTTGCGCTGGTTCTCCTCGCTGAGGTACACGCTCATGCCGTTCCACTTGCAGCCCGTGAGTATCTTTCCGTCCGTCTGCTTGTCTATCAGCGCATGGATGTCCTTGCGCAAATCGCTTGTGGTCGGCTTGTGGTTGTAATACTTGCGCCAATTGTAGCCTTGGCCGTTGGCATCGGTGTCATACCCCCAAATGAGGAGGTATTTCTTCGCCGATATTCTGAGCAGTTGGTCTTGGCGCTGGTCTGCGCCAACCTGCATGAAGTCTGTCTCTTTCATCATCGTATCTGTTTATTCAAGTTTGAGGTTGCCACGGAAGGCAAGGCGAGCGTACGTTTCCGCCCCGACTTCGCCGTGTTGTTGGTTTCGGTTATGGCTGATGCCAGCGAGGCCTTGACTCTGACCGCCATATAAGAATATTAAGGCTTGTATGCCGTTGACGTTATAGCCGGCTTGACAAGCGTCTGTGTAATAGGTAGCGAACACGCTACGGTCTGATGTGACCGCGCTCGCAACGATATCGCAATAGCGTCCGTGCTTCACCCGTGCCATGTTATAGTCAGTTCCACTGTTGATGCACTGCACCAGTCGCTCCGTCTTGGTGATGGGGTCGTAGACGCTCATCTTGCCTTCCGCTTTGTATTTCGTCGCAGTAGACATATAGGTTGACGGGTAATGGTCTTTCTTCCACGCCATGAAAGACGAGATGTTGAGGCCCACATTGTCGTTCACCTGATAGCCACAACCGAACAGGTTCTCGATGCCCAAGCACTTCACTCCTTTGATTTGTCCGACAAAACTGCTCGTATTGCCAAAGGCGTCGGCATCGCCAGCCACGTTGTAGTAACTCGTACCTGCACCGCATACCGCCTGCGAGTCTCTGTTGCCCACCAGCGAGTAGAACAGGATGGCGACAAACTTGCACATCTCGTAGTCCGTCAGTTGATAGCCCGTACCACGTCTTCGGGCAAGGTTCACCATGTCCACGGTAGAGTATTTCAGCGTGCCGACAGGCGTGTTGGTCGGGTTGCCGTCATCGTCATACGCCCACTCCGTTGATGTGTCGCCATAGTTTCCGTTTCTCGCATACGTGCCGCTCACGCTTCTCCATCGCATCAGCGTGTCTACGCTACCGAAATATACACCCATCATACAAGCGTTCCATTCCACCCAGTCGGGTTCGATGGCCTCCACATTCTCCGAGTCCACCGCAATGGCCTCAAGGCTCGCATTGCTGACATTGCTGGTGAAGTAGAGATACTCCGCTCCGTCCGGCACATCGCAGAAGATGTACTCGCCCTCCACAAAGTCGAACAGACTGTTGCTGATGGCCATATTGTACGTTGACAGGCAGAGGTTGTTCTTGTCAGTGAACACCGCACCCACAGATGCCGAGTTGAGTCCCGGCCACCGCACTTGCTTCATACCCCGCACGTTGATGCGATGGATGTTGTAGTTGGCCGCTGACGTGATGAACGAGGCATCTGTGGCCATCACGCTCTCGCCTGCGGTGATGCCACCCACATTGATGACCGATGTAGCCACGTACACGATGTCGGAGAGTGTCTTGCGAGTGATGTTCTTGGCCGTGGAGAGCGGTTCGGCCTCAAGCGACGACCAGAAGATGTACTTCTTTTGGTTCTTGAAGTCGTTCACGCCCTTGTACCAGCAATGGGGCAGGAGCATCATCACATCCCATCCCTCGCCCGACGAGTCCTTGTAGTCGAAATCCGTACCGTCAGCCAACTTTTGGTAGTTGCCGTCGCTGATTTGTACGCCCTCCCATTGACCCGTCCCGGTGTTGAGTATGCCCTTGTAGGCGTGCATCTTGGCACGGATGGCCGCAGGATGGCCGCTCGCCTTGAAATCGTTGTCTGTGCCGTAGCCCGTGTTGTTGTCAAGATTGGTGATGTTCTCCGGGTCTTCCACCGTGTCGTCGAAGACGATAGACGAGAACTGCATATTCAGTATGGTCAGCATGGGGTAGTACGCCTGCAGGTCGGACAATACATCATCGGCCAAGAGGTCGCTGAGTATCCATCGGCCCGCCAGCCCGGTACATACATCGCCCTCATCGTCCGTGCCCTTGGTGCCTTGCTCCTTGAGGTAGGTCAGTATCTCAGAGGGGGCGGTCGTGTCGAGGTCGGTCACGCTGATGGACGCTACCTTGGCCTTTGCGCTGACCAGTTCCTCAAGCAGGGTCATGGCATCCACCTTGGGACATCCGCTCAGCGAGAGGCTCTTGACGCTCGCCATCGACTCAATGGTCAGACCGCCGTTTGGATAGACGAGGTTGGGCAGATTGACAAACGACAGGCTCGTCATCGTCTTCGGCAATGAGAGCGTGCTGACGGGTGATGTCTCGGCCAGCGAGAGCGAGGCAAGGCTGCTGCCGTCCGCCAACAACGTTGTCAGTCGGGGACAATAGGTAGCGTTGACGGCGGTCACGCCAGTGTTCCGAATGTCTATCTCCTCGAGGAAGGGCATAGAGCCGAGGTTGAGGTTCTTCAGCGCACCTGCCGTGATGGTCACGGGCGTATGGTTCTCGCCACCGATGGCCAGTTTTCTCAGCAGGTTGCACTCCGAGATGCTCCATCCGCTCTCCGATACCGTACCGCAGGAGATGTCTATCTCCGCTATCTTGTTCGCCCCAAGCACATACATCATGTTACCTGCACCGAGGATGTGCGAGTTGGCTTTCAGCGTGTACTCCTCACCCTCCTCCAAGTAGCATGAGTCCGTGATGGTATCCACTCGTTCTACGGCCAGTCCGAAGAAGCCTTGCTTTGCGGCCTTTATCTTTATCGTCACGTCCTCTGCGGCCGATATGCGCATATTCAGTGTAGAGGAGTAGAGGTCGCCCGTCTGATAAAAGCCGTCACGGAACAAGAACCGCTCCTCGATAAACGCCTTCAGACGTTGTATGCTCAGTCCGTGCAGGGCAAAGAAGTAGTTGGCCGTCGACTTGGAATGCTCCACATACTTTCTCATGCCGTCAAACGAGGACACAAGTTTGGGCCACTTGGAGAGGCGGTCAGTTATCCAATACTTGGTCAGCCCCTCTTTGCTGAAAGGCACAAGTCCGCTGCCGATGGTTTGGGTGCGCATCTTCTGTGCCACCTGCCGGGTGGTGACGGTGTTGCCGTCGGGCAGGGTGAACGGTTCCTGCCCGGCGTTCTTTATCTGCTGGAACAAGACAGAGTCCCATCCTTGGTAGTAGGCCGTGTCGGTGTTCGGGTCAAGGAGCGCAGGCACGGTCAGGCCGCAGTCGTTGTCACTGCCCAAGATGGTATCGCCGTCGTAGAGGTGGTTGAGGTACATTCTCGTCACTCCGTCTGTGTCAAGGTAAAAGCCGACCATCATGTTCTTCGACCGTTGGTCTACGGCGGCTATATAGTCCGTGAACACATGATAGCAGAGCAGGGAGTACACGTTGGCTACCGTGTGCAGTTCCTTGCGCCATTTCATCAGTCGGTTGGCCGTAGTGCCGTCTACCGTCTCGCTACCGATGGTGATGCTTCCGTCAGCCTCCGTGAGATGGTGGTTGCACTCTTGGCAGAACCGCAGCCACTTGTAGAGGTTGTACGGCACTTTCTTTCCGCTCTCGTAGAGGGCGTTCAGATTGTCATCGTCGGGGTAGCGGCTCTCGTAGTATTGCAGCCAAATAGGATTGCCGTCGGTATCGGGGGCAAGCATATCGTCTACCGAGTTGACACCCTGCATCCAGTCCAGCGCATCATACTTGAGGAGTTCGTAGTTCTCTACCGGGTTGAGAACATCGCCCGTCACCTTCCAAGCACCGTCCGAAAAGGTCATCGTGCCTGTGGTCTCCTGCCATGCACCGTCCTTCTTGCGGAATATCCTGTGGTTCGAGCCGCAGAATTCGGACACGACAATGGTCTCCCAATAGTTTACCGTTCCGTCACTACCCGTACTTTCCTCAAAGTTCCACGTGCTTTTGTCGGCCTTGCTGAGATAGTCGGCAAGGGTCTGTCCTTTGTCGGCCACCAACTCATAGAAGTCACCGTAGTTCAGACATTCTCCATTGTAGCCGTCCACACCCTCAAACCCGAACACCTTGGCATCGCCCTTGTCCTCGTTCCAGTTGCCCTTGGCATGGAAGTAGCCATACGAGGGCGAGGTGGCATCACTGGAGTTGGCATCCGTGCGGCAGAAGGAGCAGGGTATGGAGTTGATGCTCGTGTTGATTTTGTACGCACCGCTATTGAACCGTTGCGCCGGAGTGATATAGTCGTTGCCCAATGCCCATTGCAGTTCGTTGTAGAGTTGTGTGGACGCACCGTTGTTTGCGCCGCCGCTCTCGGAGTAGTCTACCTTCACCGTGATGATGTTGGTGGCGAGACTGTCCTCATAGATGGTCACCTTGCTCTTGGCGGCGTTATTGGCGCACTGGTTGTATTTCTCCAACTCGTTACCCGTAAACTCGTCTGCCGTATGCAACAGGGTCACCGTGGCGGTCTTGAGTTTCATCTTGATGTTCTTGATCGGGCGTTGGGAGGACGTTGTACCTTGGTTTGTCACCGTCACGCCTATGGCCTTGAAGTCCTGCCATGGTCTGTCGGGGAAATAGGCGTACACATCAAGGATACGCTTGGTCTTCTTGTCACCGTCAAGAGTTTCCAAGTAGTCGGGGTACTGGTCTGAGGTGTTGTCCGTGTCGGCGTTCTTGCACACTACAAAGTAGGGGATGCCCTTGTCGTAGAGTGCCGAGGCTTGCGGACGGTTGGTGGCGGGTTTCCCTTCCGCTGATTGGGAGGCCATCACTTGATTAAAGGTGTACTCCGTTATCATGGAGTTGGTGTCGGCAAGTTTCAGCAGGTAGTTGTTGAAACTCTGCTCAAACGAGTAGAAGGTCTCCCATGCTCGGATGTTGTACAGATACAAGTCTGCATTCGTTCCGTCAAATGTGATGTTGGTGTCGTGCTTCACCAATGTGCCGGGTTCGTAGTAGCAAGTGCCTATCAACTCACCGTCGAAGTACATCTTCATCACGCCGATACCGCCATAGGGGGCTTGGCTTCTCGGCTCTATCACGATGGCCACATCCACCAAGGTATCGTCATTGAAGGCCGACGCAATGCTCTTGGCCACCGTCTCACCATCGTCAGAGGTCACCACCACTTGTGTGCCTGTCACATAGAAACCGAAGCCATTGCCGATGCACTGCATCAGTCGGGCGTTGTCATCGGCCACGTTCTTCACCTTCATACGCCATTGCACGGCAATGCCGTTGGTCTCAATGGCCGTGTTGTTGAAAGGTTTGTAGTTCAGCACGCCCTTCACGTTCTCGGCAATGCGCAGGGCCATGATGCCCGTGTCGCTCTCCGAACCATACTCCGATGTGCCGAAAGTGTCCTTGACAAATCCGTTGGTACTCCAGTTCGCACCTTCAAGCCTCAAGGAGTAGTCGCCGTAGGTGATGGAGTGGTCGGCATCGGCGTTGCTCCTCGCAGCGAAATCCATGTCGAGCATCAACTGCGTGGTCACGGGTTCGATGTCGAGTACCGAACCGTCCACCTTCCACGATGCCGTGTCACTTTGGCTTGTACCACATTGCACATACACCTTCATCGTGTAACTGCCGTCGGTAGCCACATTCTGTATCTGCTTGGTGAATGTATAGGTGCTGGCACGGTAGCAGTCACGGCTCAGTTCCATCTCGCCGTCCACATACACCGATGCGGTGGCCGTGCTCTTGGCAGGGTCGTACACCGCAAAGTCAATGCTGACGGTCTCGTACTGCTGCACGGTCGGGGTCTCTCCGTCAGAATAGTATCTTGTGGCCACGATAGGCGTTGTGTTGTCCTGCTCCACTACCATAATGGCGGTGTAGAGGTAATTGCCCACCACGCCCGACGCCACATCCTCGCCGTGTATTCTCAGCACATAGGCACCATGTTCGAGCACCTTGCCCAAACAGTTGTTGGGGTTGATGCTCACCGAGTGGGTGTAGGTGTCGCTGATGGTGGCCGTGCCAAGCACCTGCCATTGGTCATCAAGGTATATCTCCGTAGTGCAGAGTATACCCTTGTCTGAGGCGTTGTTGGCAAACTTGTACATCGGGAGCGTTCTTGTTGCGCCGCCCACGTTCACAACGGTAGACGAGGTGTAGTTCAAGGTCTGCTCACTGCTGATGGTCACATCTACGGCGGTCACGTTCACATTGCGTGTGCCCGTGTTCTCGCTATCATCGTAGGCCATCAGTTTGAACTTTCTTGTGCTTGCCTGCGTGAAATAACTGGAGAGGTCAAACGCAAAGTCGTAGGTGTCGGCATCTGCGCTCGACGCTTGGTTCACCTTGAACGTCTCCAACAACTGGTTGGTGTCACGGTCATACAATTCCACACGCTCGATGAGGTTGCTCTGCTCCGCCTTGCCTTGGGTGGTGATGGAACGGATGGCGCATTTCAGCGCTACCTTTGCCCCTGCCTTGGCGTAGAACGGACTCTGCTCCGGGGTGATGGTCACGATGGTGGCCGAACCGCCTGTGCCTGTGCCAACGGGGAATTGTGCCTCGTTGCCTACGGTCTCGCCCTTGGCGTTCTTCATCATCAGTTTCACCACACCCTCGGTGCTGGTGTCTGCCTCAAGGGTAGTGGGCAACAGATTGTATGCGCCGCCTGTCGTGAAGGCATCCGTGCCGCCCTCTTCAGGGGTGTCGCTACCGCCAGTGATGCCGCCGCCACCGCCAAAGTCTTTCCATAGACCGATTTGGCTTGCATCGGCGGCTGACGAACCTTGGAACTGCTTTGTCTCCATCTCGTTCTCTGCCGACGTGTAACTTATCACAAGTCCTGTCTTGATGTAACTCACGCCCGTCTCCTGCTCATAGGCCACAAGACGTGTCACCGCACTCTCCAAGGTGTAGTAACTGCCTGCCGTCGGAGCGCCGCAAAGGTTGTTGATGACGATGTAGTTAAGGCTACCCTCTGCCATCGAACCGAAGTCCTGCCAGTTCTCCACGTTCTTGAAGATGGCTTCCTTGGTGCTTGTGCCTGTGTATTGGTAGGTCTTCCACTTTGTCTTGCTTACCTTGAAGGTCATCAGCAGACCGAGCGAAGCCTTGCCGTTGTCATAGGCGGCATGGATGGCCGAAAGGCTTGTGTCGGTATCGTTCCACAATTCGTAGTACCCTTCAATGGGAAATTCCACGGTCGGATTGAACACGGCGGCAGGTATGCTCTTGGGGGCAATCTGCACGATGTCGCTACCATTAAAGATGTAAGGCACGTTGTCTGTCGTGTCTACGAAAATCTTGCTTGTGTGTGGGGTGTTGCTCTCCTCGTCTTGATAGTTGGAGCGTGTGGGCCAATCGTTGAAATACAGGCGGACAAGCGATGTTCCCTGTTGCACATAGGCGCAGAAGGACTTGGTGGCATTGTTGAACACAACACCTGTCGGTGCTACGGTGGATGCGTCTTGCACCTGCACATTGTCAACCGTGCCGTCAAAGGTCAGCACCTCTTTCTCGTCACCACCGAAATCCTCCCAATTATCCTCGTTCGTCCAGTCGCTTTCCGCTCTTGCACCACTGTTCGTCCACTGTTTGCTCTTCCATCCTTTGGAGGTATAGTAGGACAACACCACACCGGGGTATTTTACGCCCTTGTCGCTCGCCCATACCTTTGCAAGCACGTCGGCAAACTCCAAAGCCTGCAGTTCTCCGTATCCATAGCCAAGCAGGGTATTGGCGTTCAACACGCCATTGGCATCGCACTGCTCTGCGGTGTCGGCCATCTTCTCATCTGCCTCCTCACGCCATCCGTTGATGGCGGCAACATCCTCCTCGAGGGCTGCGCCTCGGTCGCCGGGGAAGGCGGTGCCGGAGACCGTGCCGAGGGCAAGCCCCGAACCCACCTTCACAAGATCTGTGCCGTCATATCGGTATAATGTATCGGCGGCGGTGTTGAGGTATATCTTGTCGGTGAATGGCTCGTTGCCGTTGTTGTAGTGTGTTCCGGTCGGCCAATACGCATAGTACTTTGTCGGTGGCTGCGAAGCATCTGACTGCTCATACGCATAGAACCGCTTGTTCTTGGTATCATAAGCCACACCGTCCCAATTCTCGCCCGACAATGTGCCGTCAGAGGTCACATCTTCGACCGTCAAGGCAAAGGGCAGCACGCCGAACACATTATCGTGCAAGTTCTCATTCGGCACAAGACCATCCTCGTCCAGCGGGGCGAGGCCGTTAGGCTCGTCTTTCGAGGCTTTGAAGGTGTTGACAGTTTCGGAAACGCTGTTCAACTGGTTCCCCAAGGTTGTGAGTTGTTGGGTGTGACTCTTGATGTCGGTTTTGTTGGTATTCACCTCGGCTTTCACATTGTCGATGTCTTCCTGCAACTGTGCTACGCCATCGGTGTATTGGCTCATGTCGACAGTGACCTCTATCGTGCCGCCCGTGGCTACCCAGTCGCCGCCTTTGCCTACGTACGCAGTGAAAGGGGTCGACGCGCCTACTCCCGCCATCCAACCGTCATGGGGGGTAGGATAAGCCTCACGCAGTTCTTCCACCGTGAGGAATATGCCCTTGTTGGCTCCCTTGATATTCGCTGCCTCGAGCCACCCGTCTACTTTCAGGTTGTGCCCTATGGTGGCACTCCCTGCTACATCCAGCTTGCCGCCCATGGCGACATTGCGACCAACAGCAATGTCACCGTCTATCTGTGTCGTTTTTATTGAACTCATGTCTTTATCATTTTAGGAATGTTTGTGCCATTTCCGACAGGTTGTTACCTTTGTCAACCTCTCCGCACGTTATCAGTGTTAATCCTGCTGCAGTGTACACCACGGCATTATAGCATCGCTCGCTCACGTCTATACCGCCGTCATCGTCAATCTTCGGATAGGGTATGTATATGGCGCGGCTCACCTGCGCATCCTCGCTCTTGCAGGAATAAAACTCCAACACTCTACCCTCTGGGCGAATGCCTATAGCGCACACGGGCCGTTGCGAGGTGCCGCGTAGAGCCTTGAAACGGCTGTGCTGTTTCTCGTACTCTGCGTCGTCGGTGCTGATAGCTTGGTATACGGCTTGATCCCAATCGTCCATCTCAAACACGACAAGACGCATGAAGTCGTCCGGCAACAGCACCCAACCGCTTTCCAGGTCTCCCCAATATACCGCATCACCGAAGTTGTGGCCGCATTCCAACAAGTGGTTAGGCGCACCAAGGTGTACACGTTGTACGGCCTCCAGTATCTTCGAACGGATAATATCATCGAGCGCAAGCGTGTCGATGTCTCCGGTATCCAGCAGCGCATCACTCGTCATGTTCTGGTCGATGCAGATGCGCACGTCCTGCATGATCTTGTCGATTTGATATATCATGGCAGACGGGGGTTAGGCTGTATAGACAAACTTGATGCCGTGTTCTGCACACGCCGCGTCAAAGGCGGCATTCGTGCGAAGTTTCACCGCGCCGTAGCCCTTGTCGGGATAGTGCTCCTTCAGATACTCTATGGCATCGCTCTTGTCGGCCACCTCAACAACGTTCATGCTGGCCGTGCTGACAGTGGCTTCTTCATCCTGCGCCTCTGCCGCCTCGGTCGAAGAGGGGGCCGTCGGTTCTGCACTCGCCTTGTGGGGCTTGACGGATGCTTCTCCGGCTACGTCCATCTCACTGAGCAATGTGATGCGCCCGCTCTTGTAGTGCTCGCTATTCTCTATCACTACCTGAAACAAGGGGTTGGTAGTGGAGTAGGTGGCGGGGGTCACACCGTATGCAGTAAGTGCGCCGCCCGAGAAGTGCACGTTTATGGTGGCTTTCCCTGCCTTGATATTTGTCGTCCAGTCCATCAGACCGGACACTCCGTATGTCTTGCGTTTCATAATGTCTGTCGTTTTATTGTTTTCTGAATGCTCAAAATAAAAAAGTGACGAATGGCGTCGAGGCCATCCGCCACTAATGGTTATCCTGGGTGTCGTATGAATATTAATCGCCTGCGTCTACGGTGCCGGTGTACTCAGTCCAGGTCAGCGCGCTGCCCGATACGGATACCTTCCACATCGTGCCGTTCTGTGCGGTCTGAGTTCCACTCAGTTTGCAGTCCACGGTGAAGTAGTAGACAGTGCCGTCGGTCACGTCGTCAGCAGTAGGAGCGGTCTCGCTGTCCCAAATGCTGTAGGTGGTCGCACCGCCATTGGCACTATCGCCTTCACCGTCAATCCAGATGTGGCAGGAGCCTTTCAGAGCGAGCGCATCCCATACCACCATGCCCTTGCGTGTTGCCTCCTCGCCTTCTACGCGGTCGGCAAACTCATGCTGGGTGGAATAGGTGTAGTGCACAAGACGGTCCTCACCAAGCAATGCTCCGCTGTTGCTCCAGCCAAGGGTGTCAAGGGTAGGCTCGCGCTTGATGTCGATGTCGCCGAATACGGTGTGGATGCGGGTCACGCTCCAGCCGATGGGGTTCTGCGCAGAGATAATCTGTATCTCGGGGTGCTTCGAGAAGTCGATGCACTGTATCTCCTCCAGCAGGTTCTTGCCGGCAAGCAGCAAAGCGGTCTTGGGTACGTCCTCGCCCGTGAAGAACAACTTGGCAAGGGCTATGAGCTTCTCAATGGTCCATTTGCCGGTATGCTGCAACTCGCGCTTGAACTGCCAACGGATACCTTCGGTGAAGTACACCGACTGTTGGCCGAGCTTGGGCACGTTCACACTCAGCTTGCCTTTCTGTCCTGCCCACAATGTGCGGTTTCCGGCACGCTTGAAGTTCAGAATGGCCTGCTCCGCAATCATCGCCTGCGTGAAGTGGATGTGCTTCTTCTGCGCCTCGAAGTAGTCCGATACAATCTGGTTCATGCCGCGCTTCTGAAGATACACCAGCGAGGGCTGAGGGATGATAAGGTCGGGGTCAACCTCTTTCTGAGTCTCGTACATGGCGTTGCCAAGCAACTTGATCTTGGTGCCGGCGGGAATGGCGGGGGTACTGCACTGAGCGGCTGCGCTGGCCTTCGGACCGTTCACTGCGCGGCACACGGGGTTGCCCGAGGCGGTGTCGCGGCCTGTCACAAACAGCATCAGGTCTTTGCCGGGGGTGACGGTAGTGCCGTCTGCCGCATAGCCGTTCACACCGCATACAAGCAGGGTGTGATAGTCACGCGGTATCTGCTGGTCATTGCTCTCCAAGGGGAGAATGAACGAGTTCGCGCTTCCTGCCGATACGGCAGTGTTGGTCGTCAGCGTGGCACGCTGCTCGTCAATCATGTAATGCTCCACCTCGGGGGAGTTTACCTTCACTTTCTTCGATTTCAGCATGAGCGACATCAGCGCGGTGTCCTCACTCTGAAAACGGAACAACTGTTCGTCGATGTCTGCCTCGACGAGATTTCCGGGTGCGATGCCACCGCTTGCGTCCGCAAGGCCGCTCACGGTGGAACTCTGTCCGGGTACTTGGGTATTCAGCCCAGCACTGCCTGGAGTGGGCGCAACTGCTGCTCCAGTGCTAACGTTTACATTTTCTGCCATTGCTATGAAAATTGGTTGGTTAAAAAATATATTATTTACTGTCTCTCTCTATCATCTTTCCTCGTCCGATGCCGCCCGTCGCCATGGCCACATGGCTCACCGTCGTGGCTCGCCCGGGCAATTGACTACACAATCCGGCACTGCCTATACTGGCGCGCAGCGGAGCGGAGTCTGCCACATGCACGGTCTCCTTTATCATCGGGCCTCATCCGCAAGGTCAAACATACTGCGGCCGCTGCTCCTGCGCGTCGGGGCATTGTTGCTGCCTGCAAGGTTCGGCTGACCGTCGCCGGCCTTGGGCTTGCGAAGTTGCTCGTCTATCTTGGCATTGCGTCCTGCCACTGTTCCTTCGGTACGCGCGTTCTGCACGTCGGCATCGTGGTTCACGGCATTCAGAGCCATGTTGATGGTGTCTTCCGTGAACTTGCCCACAATGGCTTCATTGGCTATCTTCATCACCAAGTCCATTGCCGCATCCACCGTCTCGTCACCAAGCTGACGCTCCGTCTGTATCCTCTCCAACAGGTCCATGCTCTCGGCGAAGTTCTTCTGATACTCCTCCTCCAGCGATTTCTCTTTCGCAAGACGCTCCACATACTTCTTGTTGGCCTCTGCATACTCGGCCTGTTTCTTCGGGTCGTTCAAGAGGTCGGTCACACCGTCTATGCCAAGACGCTCCAGCACCGCTATCCAAGGGTCGTTGCCCTTCGCCATGTCGGTGATGAACTGAGCGTTCTTCGGGTCTTTGGCAAACAAGTCTGCCAGGCGGCTCTCGCGCTCCTTATACTCGTTGAGCTGGTTGTCATAGTCGTTGTAGTCATCGTCTATCTGACCGAACAACTCCTCGTCGTCCGCATACTTGCGGCCGGGATATTTCTGTTTCAAGCGCTCGCCAAACTTCTCGCGTTTGCTCTTGCTCGGCGCCGGTGTCTGATTTTCAGCCATAGTCGTTATCGTTTATCGAATTGCAAATTATCTGCAAGCAAAATTACATATTGATGTTGTGTACTTCTTTTTATCTTTTGTGTCGCATCTCGAAATAATTGCGTATCTTTGAAAATGGTTGAGCACTTAAACTATATACGGATGACTGGGCGTGAAATATATGGGGTGCGTCCTTGAATTCACTCATGAGAGAAACAAGGAGTTGATGAGGGCTTTCCGCCAGACAATATCGAAAAGCAAACACATCGACATCACCGAAATATCCGAAACAATTGTCAACATGCCTTGCTCGCGCTTCTGGGTGTCAGAGGAGCGGGCTACGGTTGTCGTGGCCGCACTGCTGAAGGGAAAGAGTATATTGAACGGTATGCGCACTACCAAACGGGAAATGTTTACAGAGATATTCAACCGGGCCATTGCCTTGCAGCAGCAATACCCAAATGAGACGCTCACTACATTGGTCACGCGGGTCGTCAATTCGCCTGCGCCAAAGTTCTACATGAAGCCGCGCTGCGCAATGGAAATCATCTACAGAATTAAAAGGGGATTTTATGAAAAGCAAAACAGACGTTATTAGCGACATATTGCAGGAGAACGAACGGCGCCGTTCCGTCCTTTTCGCACCGTTCAATCCTATCACCGGCCAACACAGCATCGGGAAGCGAACGGCGTTCTCCATTCCCGACTTCCCCATACCTACACAACAACTGCCCGTCGAGATGATGCACGAACCGCTTGTCAACGCGCTCGCTAAAGCCGGCAGTGTTGACCGGCTCATTGCCGATGGCCTCCTCCTGCCTGTCACCGACGATGCACGGACGAAGGTCATCGAGGAGTTTACGCGGTTGCGTTCCAAATACGACTTCCCGTTTTGGGCGGCCACCTTCGTGTTCATCAAGCGAAAGGGGGGCGGCAGCGACTGTCTCTTCCGGCTTACCTATCCGCAGCGGATGTTCGTCGAAAGGCTCGAAAGCCTGCGCAAACAGAATAAGCCTATCCGGCTGGTCATGCTCAAGGCACGTCAGTGGGGCGGCTCCACTACATCACAGATCTACATGGCGTGGCTGCAACTCGTACACAAGGCGGGACTCAACTCACTCATCATTGCCCACCAGGGCACCGGCTCCGACGAAATCAAGGATATGTTCGACCGTATGATTAAGGCTTACCCCATTGAGATGCTGCACAAGTTGGGAGAAACCTATGCACCCAACGAACCTAAAATGGTGGGCGTCGGCAAGTCGGGCAGCATCTACCGCGTGCCACAGCGCAACTGCAAGATTAAAATCGGTACAGCCGAACGGCCCGACAGCTGCCGTGGTGGTGACTACAATCTGGTGCACCTTTCCGAGGTGGGCATATGGAAAGCCACCGACGGCAAAAGGCCCGAGGATATTGTGCGCTCCGCATGCAAGGGCGTGCTCTATCAGCCCTACACCATGATTATCTACGAGAGCACGGCTAATGGAGTCGGCAACTTCTTCCACCGCGAGTACATCGACGCTCGCGACAATCCCAAAAGCCAGTTCCGGTCAATGTTCGTCGCATGGTACGACATCGAACAGAACACGCTGCCCATTGACAACATCGAAGAGTTTGCCACTGCGCTTTACGAAAACCGCAACAACACCAACGAACCTTCCAACCGTGAGGAAAGCGGACGCTATCTGTGGTGGCTGTGGCAACGCGGGGCCACCTTGGAAGGCATCAACTGGTACATCATCGAACGGGCCGGCGTACAGACACACGGCGAAATGGCGGCCGAATGTCCGTCCGACGATGTAGAGGCGTTTGTCAACTCCGGCGCGTCCGTCTTCGACAAGTACCGCGTCGAACCATTGCGCAAGGCGTGCCGAGACCCGCGTAAGGTCGGCGACATCTACGCCAATGAGGACGAGGGCGAGGGGGCTTTGCAGGGAGTGCGTTTCCGCGAAGACCACCAGGGACAGCTGTGGGTATGGGATATGCCCGATGCGCCCGACCCGCAGAACATCGTACTCGACCGATACCTCACCGTCGTCGATGTCGGCGGACGGTCCAACAAGGCCGACTGGTCCGTAGTGGTTGTCTACGACCGCTTCGCCATGATCGACGGAGGAAAACCGTGTGTCGTCGCACAATGGTACGGACATATCGACATCGACCTGCTGGCATGGAAGGCGGCACAGATTGCGGCTTTCTACGACAACTCATTGTTGGTCATCGAAAGCAACACGCTCGAAACACACGACCGTGAACGTGACGTCGACGGCGACCAGTCACACTATGTGCTCAACCAAATCAAGGATGTCTATCCCAATCTCTACGCGCGCCGGCAGTCAGAGGAAGACATACGGCAGGGCTTGCCGCGAAAGTATGGCTTCCACACCAACGTCGCAACCAAACCGATGATTATCTCCAATCTTATAAAGGTGGTACGCGAAGGCATGTATATCGAGCGCGACCAACGATGCCTCAACGAGATGCTTGTCTACGAGAAAAAACAAAACGGTTCTTTCGGAGCAGTGCAGGGCGAACACGACGACCTTGTCATGACACGGGCCATAGGACTGCACATCTGTTTCAACGAAATGCAACTGCCAAGTATCATAAAACGCAGCGACAGCAGACGCGCAGGCATCCTCAATTGCCCCGTGTCTGCTGCCACAATCGGATAATCAGTCACAAAATCAGCCCTGCTGGGCATTCCCGCCCATTGCTTGCTGTAACATCTGCATAGCCTCGGGATTGGCACCCTGCTGCACCTGCTGCATCACCTCCGGCGATACGCCGCCCGGCATCTGCCCTTGCTCCACCTGCTCTTTCTGGCTGCGTACGCTTTGAAGCAATGAGTCGGCAAACGGGAAATCTCCCGACTCCAACAGTTGTTCCAGACTGATAGCCTGATTTTGGAACAACTGCATCAAGAAGTCATTGGCTATGGCTCTGTACGCCGGTGTCGCCTGGCTCGGCACAACACTGATGTCCATTTCCACATCACGCAGTTTCATCGGGTCATACTCTATATTGGCACCACGGCCCGCAATGTTGAAGGTGCGCTTCTGGTCGTAGAACTGCTGGATGTTCTTCACGTCCTTGTAGGCCGCGTCACGCACGAACTCCTGGAAACTGTCAAGAATGTCAAGCAGCGACGTGGTCGCGTTCTGCGTCTGTTGGTTATACAGACGCGCCGACATGCCACTGTAGCCGGGCTTGCCCTGCAACGCTCCGTTCACGCCGCTGATGTCTTCAAAGAATTTCAACATCAGGTTCAGCATCTCATGCACACCGATGTTCGTCGAGTTGTTCGATACCTGTTGCGGCACTGCGCCTGTCTTGCTCGGTGTATACACCACCACGCCGTTGAACTTCGCCCAGGTGTCCGCAAATTCCTCCGGCGCGACACCTTTCGGGATGCACTCGTCCGGAATGAGCAGCACGCCTTTCGCGCTCGCTCTGATTACCCAGTCGTTCAGCGTAATCAGGCGGTTGGTGTACCGTTGCTGGTCTATCACGTCGGCCACAAAACTGTGTATCTCGCCGTCAATGAACGGGTATGCCTTGAACACGTAAGGGTGGCTCTTGTGCGCGTATGGCGTCTCGCCCTCTGCAAGAATGTCACCCAGCGGAGACAGATAGTAATAATACCAGTAACTGTCCATAAACCACTCCGCCTTGATAAACGGTATCTCCTCATAAGGGATGCCCGTACGCTCCGCCTGCTCCAGGCGACGGTTGTTCTCGGCTTCCACCATCACGCCGTAGTCCTCAATATCTATCTTGAAGATGTCGCCGTTGTTGTAGTCATGGCAACGGTAACGCGGCTTGCTCTCCTTGCGCCACACCTCTATCACACGGCAGCGGCTTTCGTCTCTCGGGGTGAGGAAGTCGGTGTTTATCCAGTCACGCGCATAACCGAACTCTTCCCATGCGTGAGTGCTCACGCCCTTGTCGCGCGCCTGGCGGTATGTCTCCGCAAGCCTCGCGTAGTCTTCGGGCGATTTGGCAAACTGCTCGCACAGCTGCTCGAAACTCACGTCGTGTATCTCGCCCACAAACGAACAGTCCCACGCACGAAAATCCCTCATGTTGTTGTCTATGAAGAAATTGTTCGGCTGCACGTAGTCCGTCCAGCACTCCATCTTGTCATCCCTCCATCCATACCACTTGCGGTGCACCACCATGCCGCTGATAAGGTATTCCTCCATCGAACGGGCATACAGCTCCGTCATGCGGTTCAACTGCATGTTATACTGCAACACCGTGCTCATCGTCTCAGCCTGACGCTGCTCGTCACGGTCGCGTGCCGTACACGTCGGCTCTATCGCCTGACTGCGGTGCACGCCTATCACGTTGCGCACCAGCCTGCGGATGAGGTTCGTCTTCAACGGTATGTTGCCCTGCGACATGATGTATGCCTCCTCCGTCATCTTCTGGCCGTTCACGCATACGATGTCACCCCACTGGTCACCGTAGTTGTAGCGTTTGTTGCGCTCACGGTCCTTGCGGAAACGGTACATCGCGTTGTAATAGTTCTGCGCCTCTATGAGGATGCCTTGCGCCCTTGCACGGTCGCCATGACACATCACGCGGCTGCGCTTCACACTGTCGGCCTCCTCGCCGTCATTCGGTATAATCACCGCGGTCAACCTATGTAGTACTTTCTCCATTGTCGTCATTGTTTTATGGTGTCGGCAAAGTTACACCTTACCGACACCATTCCACTTTTATCTATTGGTTTGCATCGCAGCGTATTTCTGAAAGAAGTCCTGCATCACCCCACCGAGTTCCTGCATCGCTTGCCCGCTCTTGTCCGTACCGGCATTGTCAAGCGCAACTATCATCTTCGCCTTGAAGTCAAGCATCGCGCCAAGGCACAGGCTCGCTTCCTGCGGGGTCTTGGCTTCCATATACAGCTTCGCAATCTTGTCGAGAGCACTGTCGCAATGCTTGAACGTCTGGTAGGTGGCAAATTTCTGCGGGTCATCTTGCAAGGATGACATCATTTCCGCGGCCTTCACATAGTCGGTCTTCGCCGCCTTCCGCATGGCCTTCACCTGCTCGTCCACGCCTTTGTACACTTCCTCATAACGCAGATACGCCTCGTTCACCTTCTCGTCGCCCATCTTCTCCGTACGCTCCTTGATGAGCGTGTTGGCCTTTTCCGTGCTCTTGCCTGTCTGCTGCTCGTCGTCCCACGACCACGGGGCATACAGCCGTCCGCGCTTCACCTTGTAGCGGGCATAACGCTCGGCAAGTTGGGTCGGGGTGTACTTGCTCGCCTCCTCACCGCTTAGGTTCACATCATCAAAATACATCTTGTCGATTTGACTCTGCGGCACTTGCAGGATGCGCGACACACAGATAGCGGCCTCGTGCGCCAGTGCCGGGTCGTTGCCGCAGGCGTCCATGATGCCTATCGCCGCATCGGTGATGCTCTGAGGGTTCACACCGATACCCGACTGCACCACGATGTTCACAATGTCGGTCAACGCTTCGGCCTTCTTACCGTTGCCCAGCTTCTGAAGCACGTTCAGCAGGTCGCTGGTGAGCGGCATGTCCTTGCTGGCGTTGGCCGGGTTGCCTTCACCCGACAACAGCATGCCGCCTGCCTGGCTCAGCACGTCGCCGCCCGTAAAGCCTTCCAACCACCCGAAGGCGGTGTGCGTCCACACATCCTGCCAGAACTCGTCTTTCGTCCCGTCGTCATCGCCGAACAGCAGGTAAGGCAGATAGGCACCCAGGTTCCATGCAAACTGCATGATGTAGCCAAACGTCGCTACACGCAACGCGTCTTTCAACATCTGACGTCTGAACTTGCGCTCCGCGCTTGCCGCTGCCGTCGCCTCGTCTATGCCGTCGCGCTCCAGCTGCTTCTTCATAAACTCGATGCTCGCCGCACGTTGGCCCGGAGTGAGGTTGCGTTTCAGGTTGCGCAGGGCATCGTGCAGCTGGCGTTGGTACGCCATGCTCGAGTTGCGGAACACGGTGAACAGCACCGACAGCCAAGAACGGTCTACCTGCATCGTCGACAGGAACGGACCTTCGCTCGACTGCTGCGTCTGGTTATACAGTATCTCCGCATCCTGGTTGGCTCTCCGCTCGGCCGTCTCTTCATCATAGCCGTCCTTCACATACTGCGCCTTCCGCGTCCTGTACATCGAGTGCGCACCAATGGCCACCGTTACGGCATCCACAAAGGCATTCGGGGCCATACCTATACGCGAAGACATCTCCATAACGCGCGAACGCCACAGCTTCCAGTCCATATCCGATTTCATCAGACGGGGGTCACCCACCGTGCGGCTCTTCACGCGCTCCTCGAATATCGGAAGGTTCGCTATGCACCATTTCCATGCGCCAACAGGGTTCACGATGTCGGCCAACAGATAGTCGGCTCTCGCCTCCGGAAGATACGCCGGCATCGAGAGGAACTGCTTCAATGCCGTGAACATGCGGAACGACACCTTTGCCGCCGTCACACCCTTGGCAAAGTTCACTGCCGACTCGTCAAATTTCGAGCGGGGAGGACGGTACGTGCCCGACATCATCTGACACAGGTCGTTGAACTTCTTCCACAACTCCGTGCCGCTGCCGTAAATGGTCGTCATGTTCTGCACCTTGTTGCGGAAACGCTTGTACGTGCGCAGGGTGTTCAAGTCGCGGTTCAGTTCTGCATAAGCATTCCAGTGCTCCATTCGTGCCACATGGTCCAGTATCACGTGCAAGGCGTCCGCTCCCGTGATGTCGAGGGCCAGCGCATTGCGCCTGCGCTTGATGATGCTTCCCGTTGACGTGCTGATACCGTCACCCCGCTCCGGAGCATCGAGGTCTTCGGCCTTGTCTGCACGCGCGTTGGCAAGTATCTTCAACGGGAAATAGTTCTCTATCGCGGCCATCGAAGCACCGAACATACGCTTGTGCGTCTCGTTGTATTCGTTGCGCGTCTCCACCAGAAACTCGGTCTGCAGCCAGTCGGCCAACTCCACAAGTCTCGGGTCAAGCACCTTCTCTATATCCTCAACATCGCTCTCGCTGATGCCCATCTTGCGCAGCTTCATGCGCCCGTCAAGCATCTTGTTCACCATGTAGATATACATCAGGTTGCCCTGCGACAACTCGCGCTCCTGCATCTCGCCGCCGTTCCAGAACGACACCGTGGCTTTCGGCAGACTGCCCACCTTGCGGATGAGGTCGCCCCACGTCTTCACCTTGCCGCCAAACAGCTCATGGGCCTTGGCGTCAAGTGCGGCATACTTGCTGCGCACACCCTTTATCTCCTTTTGGCGGGCATCCACCCAACCGCGCATGAAGCGGTTATACAGGTAGCCCTCGCCGTTGGCACTCCTGCTTCCGAAAAGGCGGAGCATCTGGTCAAACGTGCCAAGCGGAGCAAACACAAACTGCACAAACGAGTTGTTCACAAACTTGTCAATCGCCTTCGGCTGGTAGTGCTCGTCGCTCTGACGGCCCTCCATGTCGCTGTTCGCGTTGTGCTGTATCTCGCGGATGCGCTCCTTCTCGGCCTCCTTGAACGCCTTTGCGTTGGCCATGCTCTCGCGCAGGCCGCCCGACATGCGGGCCACAAGGTCATAGTAAGCCTGTGCGCGGTCAATCCTGTTCTGACGGATTGCCTCGCGCGTCATGTCCATATACTGGCGGTAGGCTTCGGTCTCGCGCTCGCTCTCGTCGGCATCGTCATGGGCTTGCTTCATCTCCTTGCGCAGATTGGCCTCCTCCGTCTTGCTCCCGGTGATGTCCTCCACATAGGCCATCGCCAGTTGCAGACCGGCATAGTCAAGGGCAGCCTCGTCAGCCACAGCCACATCGGCACTGCCCATACGTTGCTGCGCATCGGCCATGGCTTCCTCAATGTCGGCGCGCTCCCAACCGCGAGCCTTCTTGAACACTTTCATCGTGTGCGCACCGTCTGCGTCAAGCTGCCCCTGCACCTCCACGCCGCGTGCGTCAACCTTCGTGCCCTTGATACTTTCGAGCGCGTGCAGCGTGGCTTCGGCGTTCTTCAGCTGGTTGTCCACCATGATGTCCATCACCTTCCGCACGTCGCCCTCTATGTCGTTGTGCCCCGTGCTGTTCTTCACCGCGGCAAGCAGTCGCTTCACCTCCTGCTGGCTCAGGTTGTTCAGATAACCGCCGTTCATCAGCACACGGGCAAGGTCGGCCACACGCTTCACTGTCGTCACGTCAAACTTCCGTTGCAGGCTCATCGCCTTGCGCAGGTCGGTCAAGTTGCCGCCTATGGCGCGCATGGCATCGTTGCGCAGCGTCTTGTTGTCCGTATGGTTCGCTGCCAGGCGCGTTGCAGCAGCCGTGATGCGCTCATGCAGACCCATACTGCCGTCATTCCAAATGTCCTCCGTCTCGTTTTTCGAGCGGCTTACTTGTCTGAAGACGTGTTCTGCTTGGCTTCTTCCGTCTCGATTGTTTTGTACATCTTGTACGGCTTCTTCATCGGCTTCAACGCGTCGAGGTCGATTACCGGTTTCTTTTCGTTTTCCATCTCTTAAATATTTTTGTATTGCTTTCGCAAAATTAGCAATTTCTTCTATGCCGGAGAAGTCGGCGTTCATGAATTTGTCGCTTCCGTTTTCTCTGACGACTTTTTCTATCAGATACGAACATGCCTCCGCCTTATGCTTGTCACTGTCATACTTGCTGACGATATGATTGTAGAGGTCAGCATCTCTCTTCTTGAGATAATCCAACACTGCCGCACCATAACGCTCACGCTCTTCCGGAGTGAAGGCCTTGTGCCAAATGCCATGTGTCTGCTCATGGAACCAGGAACACTCTGCCTCTTCCGCATTGGCCGCTTTATTTGTAAACACTACTACAAGGTCTCTGCTTGGCAAATATATTGCAGAAGTCGTCTCATCATGGAAATACTGCATCATCATCTTGTAGACATCTTCACCCATGTATTTGCGCACCGCTTCAATGTCTTCTGCCGTATCAACAAAATGAGAAACGGATGCACCGCCTATGTTGTTGCGTCTTACCATATCAAGCACCTCGTCCGCTTTCCAGTTATCGTCACGATACAGGTCGGTGTCTTCCGTCAGACCCAGCTCCTCACGCTTCTGGGTGTCGCGCGCCAAATCTATTGGATGCTCCTTGCCGCGCTCCAGCCGCTCCTTGCTGCGCCAAAGCATATAGCGCAGTTCGTTGTCGCCCAGCTTCACCCACTTCGGCAACTTCAGCGACTCGAGCATCTTGTCAATGGCCTTCATCACCTTCTCCTTCAGCCACTGCCACATGCTGCGCTCCGTGCTGTCGAAGTCCTCAAAACCTTTCTCTGCCAGTCCCGACAGATACTCGTCCGTGGCCTTCTCGAAGTCCCAGTTGTGCTTGGCCGCTATCTTCGCTATGCGGCGGCGCACGTCGGCCTTGGCGTGCTCGTACACCTCACGCAGGAAGTCCGAATAGCCCTTCTCGCCGATAAGTTCGCGCAAACCCTTGTGGCCAACGGTCTCGTGCAGCACGGTCGCTGCCACGTCCTCCACGTTCTTGTTGTTCGGCAACACGATGTTCACCTCGCCCGTTCTTGTGTCATACCAACCCTTGCTCCTGCGTCTGCGCGCCTGCACCGTCGGGTTGTCGTGCACAATGGCATCGGTGTCCTCAATGATGTTCAACGGGGTGTTCAGCTTCCTGGCCAAACGTTCCGCCTCCGTCCGCTTTGCCTCCTGCGTCTGGTACATGCCGCTCGCCACACGTCGCTCGTAGGTGTCCCTCG